>CAJGDZ010000030.1 GCA_904502055.1 uncultured Clostridia bacterium
AAAGGCGGGTGCCGTCGAAAAAACGGCACCCGCCCGCCAATTATGCGTCCTGAGAATTCTTATACGCCTCTACGATCTTAGCCGAGATGTTGCCGGGTACGATCTCGTAGCCCGTCACCTCAAAGTCGAAGTAGCCTCTTCCCTGCGTCATCGCGCGAAGAACGATGGGATACTCGACAAGCTCGGACTTGGGCGCGATCGCCTTGATCTTGGTATAGCCCTGCTTCTCGCAAGGATCCATACCCATTACGCTTCCGCGGCGCTTGTTGATATCACCCATAACGTCACCCACAAGGGCATCGGGAATGACGATCGTAAGATCGCCCACCGGCTCAAGGATAACGGGAGACGCTTGCTTGAGACACTCCTTATACGCAAGGTTTGCCGCCAGCTTGAAGGAGATCTCGTTGGAGTCAACGTCGTGATACGAGCCGTCAAACAGATCTGCCGCCAGATGGATCACGGGGAAGCCCGCAACACCCTTCTGCATAGCCTCAAGAAGACCCTTTTCTACGGCCGGGAAGTAGTTCTTGGGAACGGCACCGCCTACGACCGACTCGGTAAAGGTAAGTCCCTCAGCCTCACCGGGCGCGAAGGTGATCTTAACGTGGCCGTACTGTCCGCTACCGCCCGATTGCTTCTTGTGCTTTCCTTCCACCTGTACTCTCTTGGTGATCTTCTCGCGGTAGGCGATCTTGGGCTCACCGAGGACAATGTTAACGCCAAAGCGAGCCTTGAGCTTTGCCACAAGAACAGCCAGGTGCATATCGCCAAGACCCGAGATCAGCATCTGCTTGGTCTCGGCATTGTTTTCATAAGCCAGCGTAAGGTCTTCCTCAAGAAGCTTGGCAATACCCTGCGAGATCTTGCCCTCGTCGCCCTTGGCGGCAGGAGCCATCGACTGGGTGTAGTAAGGCTTCGGATAGGTAATGGGAAGATACTTCACGTCGCTCGAAAGCGCGAGCGTATCGTTGGTATTGGTGTCCGCGAGCTTTGCAATCATACCGATATCACCGCAAGCCAGCTCATCGACCTCGACCTGATTCTTACCGCGAAGCACGTACAGGTGCGCCATCTTTTCGTTTACACCCGTCACGTTGTTCTTCAAAACCATATCGCGCTTGATCGTGCCGCTCATAACCTTAAAGAAGGACATCTTACCGACAAACTGGTCGGCAACCGTCTTGAAGACAAAGATCGCGGGATCGCCCTCAACGTCGATGGGCAGAAGCGTACCGTCGGCCACTCTCTCGTTCTTCTTGGCGGTAAAGCGCGGGAAGGACTCGGAGATGGCGTCAAGCATAGCGATAACGCCAAACACGTTGGTAGCCGAACCGCAGTAAACCGGCGTGATGGTACCGTCGATAATACCCTGGTGGAGTGCCTCGGTGGCCTCCTCCTTGGTGATCTCCTCGCCGTTGAAATACTTTTCCATCAGCTCATCGCTGGTACCGGCAAGTGCCTCGTTGAGCGCCTCTCTGTACTGAGAAACCACATCCATATATTCGTCAAGCACAGGAACCTCGGTGCGCTTACCGCGGTAGTCGTACTTATACGCCTTCATAGCGATCAGGTCAAGCATGGTAATATCCTTGCTGTCGCCTACGGGAACAAACACGGGACAGACCGTTCTTCCAAATCTGTAGTCCAGCTCCTTGAACACACGGTCAAAGTTGGCCTCGGTCTCGTCACACTTGTTGACAAAGAAAACCTTGGGCACGCCGTACGCGGTCGCGCTGTCCCAGGCAAGCTCGGTGCCCACCTCAACGCCGGCCTTGGCGTCTACCGTAATAACGGCACTTCCCGCTACGCGGAGCGCCTGATTGACCTCACCTGCAAAATCCAGGTAACCGGGAGTATCCAGAATGTTGATCTTGATACCCTTCCACTCGATATTCGCAACCGATGCGGACAGCGTAAAACCGCGCTTGATCTCCTCAGCATCGTAATCGCAAACGGTATTTCCGTCGCCAACCTTTCCAAGTCTGTCGGTAGCGCCGGCAATGTAAAGCATCGACTCGGCAAGAGAAGTCTTTCCGCTTCCACCATGTCCAAGCAACGCAATATTGCGTATGGATTTCGTATCAAATTTCGCCATAATGTTTTCCTCCTTCTTCCGCCCCTCGGGGCTAAAAGTTCTTTTTTAGATTTTATCAACAAAGAAAGTCCGAGAAAGCATCGGTTTTTTATCTAACTTGATGATAACAACATTATTATATCGCATTTACGCCCATTTTGCAACACCTTTTGAAATGTCAAAACGGAGAAATCTTCCGCTTGTTTTTGTTCATTATACACAAAAACGTACGCTTTTTTTGCACCAAAAGAGGAAATGATGCCAAAACAACTCACCATCGTCTTGCAATCCGAAGGCAGATGTGCTATACTTGTTAAAAACCCCTTAGAAAAGAGGCTCTTTATGCATCGCGTAACGATTGAAAATCAGACCTACCTCGCCGAGGACGGCGAGCTTTTGTCGCACGTTTTACAAAAAAACGGCCTGGCGATGGAGCACCCCTGCGGCGGCGCGGGGCGTTGCGGAAAATGCCTCCTTTTTGTTGACGGCAAGCAGGAGCTTTCCTGCCGCTATGCCATCCGCGGCGACATTTCGGTCACCCTGCCCACCGGGCAAAGGATCGAATCGCAGAGCGGTGCCACCGAAAGTCTCGCGTACACCGAGAATATGTGCTACGCGCTTGACATCGGCACCACCACGCTGGCACTTGCCTTGGTTTCGCTTGACGAAAAAAAGACCGTGCGCGTCATCACGCGCACCAATCCGCAACGGGCCTTCGGCGCGGACATTATGAGCCGCATCTCCTACTGCCAGACCCATCCGCAGACCGAGCTTCACGCGGCCTTGGCCGACACCGTCGAGCAAATGATCGCCGAATGCGGCGTTCCCGCTCCTCTGCCCCTTTTTGTCTCGGCCAACGTTACCATGCTGCATCTGTTTTTGAACGAAAGCTGTCTGGGCATCGGTGTGGCGCCCTATACCCCCGTTTTCCTTGAGGGGCGACGCGCAAAAAGCTTTTTGCGCGGTGTGTCCGAAATCGAAACGCTCCCCTCGATCCACTCCTTTGTCGGCGCGGATCTCGTGGCGGGCATGTATCATATCGGTAAGCCGAAGAGCGGAAAATACAATCTGCTGGTCGACCTTGGCACCAACGCCGAAACGGTACTGTATTCCGAAGACCGTGCCATCTGTACCGCCGCCGCGGCCGGCCCCTGCTTCGAGGGCTGCGGCATTGCCTGCGGTATGAGCGCCTCGGCGGGTGCGATCAGCGCCGCTTATCTTGAGGACGGCAAGCTGACCCTTAAGACCATCGAGGACAAAGCTCCCGTCGGCATTTGCGGCACGGGACTTATTGACCTTGTTGCCGTGCTTCTGGACGAGGAGATCATTGATCCCAGCGGCTACCTTGAGGGCGAAGAATATCCCCTTGCCGAGGGCGTATCCCTTGAAGCGGGTGACGTGAGACAGCTTCAGCTCGCCAAATCCGCCGTCTATTCCGCCATTCTTTCGCTTTGCCACGAGTGGAACGTCTCCTTTGAGGATATCGGCACGCTTTACCTCGCGGGCGGCTTTTCGACCAAGATCAACGTGCGCAATGCCGCGCGGATCGGTCTTTTGCCCACGGAGCTGACTAACAAGGCGGTCTCGGTCGGCAACAGTTCACTTCTCGGCACGGTCAAGTACGCCATTGAGCGTCCCGACCTCGCACCGCTCGCCGAAAGCGCCACCTACGTGGATCTCTCGGGCACCAAGCACTTTGGCGAACTGTTTATGAACAACATTCTCTTTGAATAAACAAAAACGCCGCGCGTTGCGCGGCGTTTTTGTTTATTCCCGGACCAAGAACAACAGCGACGTGGGCTTCAGCGTAAAGCGTTTGGCTCTCGCGCCCGTTTCGCGGTTTTTCCATTCGTCGCGGAGCTCCACGGTATAGTCGCTCTCGGTCAGATTGGAAACCACCATATATTTTTCCTCGTTGACAAACATCGAGGCGTAGACGTTTTCGGGAAGAGGCGATAAAATGTCCGCCGCCTCTCTCAGCTCAATATACGCCACGCTATCCTCGGTAACCATCGGCTTGTAAAGTGCCAGGTATTTGCAGAAATTCTCATAATCACGGGGATTGTCGGGCACCGAGGACCAAAGGCTATAGCAATGCGGCCCCTCGGGATGTGCCGCATAATATTCCTTTACGCGGCTCCAATGTCCGTAGTCACCAAACTTGCGGAAGGGGACGGGGGCGTCAATGCCCACGCCCGTAATGGGACGTCCGCGCTTGAGAAGCGGAAACTGCATAAACGGAATGAGCTTTGCGTAGTAATCGTCATCCGTCTTCTCGGGATCGGTCACGTGACGGCAAGGCACAACGTAGGGCTCGTAGCCCTTGCCGGTACCAAACTCACTGCTTCCCACGTTCTCACCGATCCAAAGATAGTCGTATACCTTGTCCCTTGTGGGCGTGGTGTTGTTGCGGTCAGCGTGGATCTTGACCACGCCGCCGCGACGGTGCACCTCGGTATAGATGTTGCGAAGAAGATCCTCAAGGATCGGATCGTAGGGCATCTCGATGACCGAAGCGGCACTCGGATCCTTGCCCTCTGCCTTCAGCCGCTGACGGGCAAACTCAAGACCGTCGTAGCCCCAATCGTTATACACACCGTCAAAGCCGTACTCGTCCAGCGCCGCAAACACGTGATCCAGCAGATATTTGCGCCACGCGGGGCTTCCCGCCCAGCATTTGCGGTAATTGAAATAATCAGCACGGAGCGCAAACTCGCCGCGCGTGAAATCCTCCCGAAAATCGGGATCGGTCTCCTCAAAATAGCCGGTCGAAATGTACGGAATGATCTTGATGCCAAAGGAATGACAGGCCTCAACAAATTGTTTCATACCCTCGGGATCAAAGCTGGAGAATTTGTCAGCCCCCAGGCAGCGGATGGCATCGTTCCACTCCTCGTGCACCTGCAAAAGCTCCACGCCCTTCTCCGAAAGCTCCTTTAGCATATTGTAATCGTATTCGGTCGGCGCCACCGAAAAGCGCGCGGGGTAGTCACCGAGATTGTAGGTCACCTGACCCGGCATATAGTCGTGAATTCGATGGCGACGGAAATACGTCTTATTATCCCGATCGGCGCTTTCGATGTTTTCCAGGCGGCGACGGGTCTGCTCCAGAGACATTTTCATATTTCATTCTCCTTTTTCTTGCGAATATCGTAGCGGATGATGGCAATGACGATCGAGGTGAGCGCAATGCACTCCATAAGGATGGAGGGATAGGCGTGATATACCCAGTTGTAAACGATCCAGCACGGGCCGACAAACAGCGAGATGATCCGTATATGTGTCGGATTTTTCATGCTCAGCGCAAACAGTGACAGACAGGAGGCAAGAATGGCCAGAAGCGAGAAAATGTCCGCCCAGGTCAGAATACCGGCCGCCAGCATCGCACCGAGAAATACGATGCGCCACACCGAAAGCGGGATGCCAAGCACCGCGCCGCCCTTCGAGAATACCATTTTGCCTGCAAAGGACAAAAGGTCGAGATACGCGCCCTCACGGGCACCGAGCAAAAACAGGTAGATCGACGAGACCAGCGTCGCCGTAGCCTGCCAGAGCAAAATGCCAAGCCGCTTTTTCTGCTGAAACGAGATGGCCGAGCAGATAAGAGCCAGCCAGCCAACGCTTTGGATCAAAACAGACGTTGTGGTTATAACCCCGTTCTGACCGAAAAGCTGTATAATAAAATCCTTCATAGAGTTCTCCTGTGAAACGTTTTCTTTTTTATGGTAAAAGGAGAATCCCCATGGAATCTCCTTTTATCGTTTAAGGTCTCTGCCCCTTCAGGTGCTTATCCGCAAAATTCATATAATGATGCCAATCCGACGCGGTCAGCGCGTGGTCGATCGGCGAGCGGTGGTACGCGATCATGCCCTCGTGATATTCCTTCTCGATCACGACCTCATCATCCACCACAACACCCTTTTTGCCGTAAAGCTCGTAAACGCTTGACGCCAGCTTGGCCGAAAACAGCTCGGCCTCGGGATCCGACCACTCATCCAGTGCATCGCTCTTGATGTAAAGCGGACGGGGAGCGATCATCGCCAGCAGCATATGCTGATCGCACGGGAGCATCTCCTCGTTCTCCTTGAAGTTCCTGTAATTGTCACAGAACCAGTCCGAGCACATCAAATTCCGGATATGCTCGCCCACCTTTCCGCGCGTATAGGCCGCGCCGCCCGTGCCCGAGCTGTTGGAGATGACCAGCTTGACACGCTCGTCGTACATACCGGTAAGAAGCGCGGTCTTTCCGTCACGCGAGTGACCGACCACGGCCACGTTTTTGTGATCGATATCGATATCGGTGGTCAGATAGTCCATCACCAGCTGTGCGCCGAACGCCCAGCCCGAAAGCGTTGCCCAAGAGTTTTCCTTGCGATCCTCCGCCGGCTCTATGGCACCGAAAACACCCTTTTTGAAGCCGCCGTGGTACATCCAGTCGGGCGAAACGGCGTTGGTTGGCATCACCGCGACCGCGTAGCCGCGCGCCACAATCTCGGAGATTGGCAGGTGTGGGTAATCGACCGCCTTGTCAAAGTCATACGCAAGGCTGCGCTTTTCGTTCATGACCGTCAAAAACGCGGGCGCGGGAAGCGGCGCGTTTTCAGGAATAAATATGTAGGCAGGAAAATGGTGGTCGTTACAGGCAACGTCGACCTCCTTGAAGGTCGCGCCCGAGCCCAGCCAATTCTTTTCCTTTCGCACAAGAGTAAACACTTCCCTCTCGGGTCTCTCGCACGGACGGACGCCGTACACAAAATTCTCAAGCAGCACCTTGATCTCGCGGCGGCGGTATGTCTCCCAGTCCTCCACCGTTTTGATGGGCTGACCCGAAATCGACGTCAAAAGATCCAAGCGCTTGTTTTCGTTCATAGACATCGCTCCGTATTATTCAAAAAATCCCTGCAAAAATTCCTTCATCGTGCCCTCATAGCAGGCCTCGGCAAGGAACTCGGTTCCCTTCTGGTCGCCCCAGCTGTAGTAGATGATGGTTCTGCCCAAAAATTCGCACAGCTCCATATCGCTGTTGTTGATGTCCTCGGCGGCGTCGATGCGCGCGCGGTCGGCAGGCGTGAGGAAGGGCGAGGCGATCTTCTTGTCCTCATACTCGTCGTACATAAGAACCGGGTTTACGGGGCTATACTCCCAATGAATGAGATCCTTACTGCGCGCCAGGCTATTGGCATAGCGTGCCTCGGGATAGCGCTCAAGATAGCCAACGTAGAAATGCTCGTCACCCTCCAGAGTATAAAGCGCAGGACTTCCCGCGTATCTGTCCTTCTGGAAGACGCACTCCGAGGGGGTCAGCTCCCAGTTGGTCAGATCCTTCGACTTGAGGAAACGGAAGGTAAAGGGCTTGGGGCCGCACTCCTCCACCGGGGCGCTGATTTCGATCATCAGCGTATACTCGTCACCCATTTTCGCGATGTTCATATTGTAGATCGCCCAGTTCGGCAAATGAAGCTCGGAATAAAGCTCCCAATTCTCAAGGTCGGTCGAACGGAAGAAGTGAAGCGTGTCACTTCCCCACGAGGGGCTTGCGCCCGTTACCACGTACATCACGCCGTCCTCCGTCCACGGGAAGCCGAAGGTGTGGTTCTCGGCAAAGAAGGGGGTGGCGGTGTTGGTGCGAACGTCTACAAAATGCAGACAGGGCGGGTCCTTAAGCTCGCTCCAGTTTGCCTGTGCATTTCCGGCAAAAAAGCTCTTGCGGCGGACCGCCTCAAAGCGATACAGTCTATCTTTAAAAACGATCGGTGTAGTCTCTACGATGTTATTACACTCGATCGTTCCGATCTTGCGGATGATCGGCTTTTTAATTGCTTGTTTCATGTCAGAGATTCCTTTCCCAAAAATCAGCCCTGTGGCTGCCTTTATCTTACAATAGTTTTCAGGATTTGTCAATAGATTTCCTTAAAATGTGAAACGTTTTATTTTTTCTTTGACAAAGCAAAAAAAATGTGTTATAATGAGGAAAACAGAAGCGGGAAGGAGAAAAACATGGGGCAAAAGCGAGTTACCATCAAGGACATTGCCGCAAGGCTGGACGTTTCCCTTGGCATCATAAACAAGGCACTCAATAATAAGGGCGGCATCAGCGACGAGATGAAGGAGCGCATTCTCGCCACCGCCAAGGAGATGGGCTACCGTGTCAACAAGGTAGCACAAAGCATGGCACGCAACACCATCGTGCTCGGTGTGCTTGTCCCCGCCGAGGAAAAGGACTATTTCTCCTTTGTCCGCCGAGGCCTTGACAAGGAATTTGAGCGTCTGGCCGACTACAACGTACAATGCCGCTACTACCCCATCGAAAACGCCTACTCCGCCGCCGACACGCTTGAAGCACTGAGGGCTTGCATAACCGACCGTGTGCACGGCATACTGATGTGTGAGTACTTCCCCTCCGGACTTGAAAAAAGCTTTGAGGAGCTGGAGCTTGCCGGCATTCCGACGGTGCTGATCGGTGACACCGAGTCTGCCGCTGGCCGTGCCCTTTGTTCTGTCCAGGTCGACGCTTACCGCTCGGGGCAAATGGCAGCCGAAATGCTGGGGCTTTGCTCCCAAAAGGACGCACGCGTTGCCATCCTGGTCGGAAACAAGGATCACGTAGAGCATATGCAAAAGGTGCGCGGCTTTACCGAGAGTCTTTCGCGGCACGACCTGACTCCGATCGGCGTATACGAGACCTATGATGACGAGGAGATCGCCCTTCAGCTCTTCCGAAAGATCAAGGGACGCCTGGACGGCCTTTACGTCGCCACCTCGACCTTTTCCTCGATCGGCAGCCTCCTGAAGGACGAGCGTCCCGAGCTTCGGGTGATTTGCACCGACGTGGATGTCGCCGTAGCCGAGAGCATGCGGGCAGGCGTGGTGCAGGCCTCTCTCTTTCAGGATCTGGAGAAGCAGGCAAGCATCGCCGTACGCGTGCTCTACGAGCACATTGCCGAGAAAAAAACACCCCCGAAAACCATCTACGTCACTCCCCGTCTCGTGATCGGGAGCAATCTGGAAACCTTTCTTTGAGCCTTAAGGCGGCTGTCTATCGAGCACGTCACGGGCGACTCAAGGACGTCCGATAAGCTCATAAACGGAAATCGAAAAACAGAACGGGGCTGAGTCCATAGACTCAGCCCCTGCTTTTATGATTCCGCATCAAAGTAATTTACAAGACCGATGAGGTGGTCACTGATGCCCCGAATGGCATTGGCAAACGCCACGTACTGCCCCTCATACACCGTGAGCACCGTCTCGGTGTGGCCGCCGTCCGCGGTGTCCGCTCTTCCGACCGTGTACGCCGTACCGTCTGTTCCCACAAGCACCGTGCCCTCCGCAGGCTCACGGCTTTCGGGCTTTTCGACCTCGTAGCCCATCGAGCTTATCAGCTTACCGTCTGCATCGTACGAGTAGACCGTAACGACCGAGGAGAAGTTGATGTTGTAAAGTCCCTTGTTGACGTTCTGATTGGACGCCATGGCCTCGCCGTGATAGATCTCACGGTATGGGCCGACCTCTGCCGCCGTCAGGATCTCGCCGGTATCCACATCCATAAAGGTATCGGCGTGGGGGTCTGTACCGTACGTAACGTAAAGCATAATGAGCTTGTTACTGCCGTCCGTGGTATAAAGTCCCTGATCGTTGTCACGGAAGCGGTACCATACCCAGCCCACCGAGGCACCCGTCTCCAGCATGGCAAGTGCGTAATGCTCATAGTAGTCCGCTCTCTCCTGCTGTGTATTTACCAAAATGCCCGCGCCCGTGGAGCTGGCCAGCTTGTAGCCGTGCGCGTCAATGGCGTCAAGTCCCTTGGCGAAGAATTCGGTCACAAGGAAGGGCTTGCCCGACACGCGGTACAGATTTTCCAGCGTTTTGACCTCGGGGTTAAGACCGCCGTAGAGGTTGACGCTGACAATATCCAGATAGCCGCCGGCGGCACGCAGATAGCTCTCGTTGGTAAGACACGTGCCGTTGACACGCGAGCCGAGATACATATGATTGGGGTCAACCGCCTCGATGGCCTCACGCGCCACGCGGTAGTAGCGGCTGTAAACGAAGCAAAGAAATTCATCGTTCATCTGCTGACGCTCGGGCGAGCGGTTATATTCCGCCAGCGTGGGTGCCGCCGTATCCATACGGCGTGCCAGCCACGCCCATGCCACCGCGTACGAGAAGCCGTTGGTGGGCTCCTCCTTGGGGTCAAGCGTCAGATAGCGTGTAAGAATATCGTTGCCCGAGGGAAGCTCATTGTCGGTCGTATAGCCAAACACATTCGGCATATCCGCGTATCCGCCGCCCTCGATGATGGGCGCCACGGTCTCATTCGCCACGCGAACAAAGTCGGGGTCAAACACGTTGATGGTGTTGTTAAAGGGGAAAATGCCCTCACTGATCTGCGAACGACCGAGCGTGGACATATATTTGGTCACCACGTTGAGGCTGATGATACAGGAAAGCCCGTTTTCGACGTTCAGCAGATCATCATGCGCACTGACCGCCGCCAGATTGATACCGGTCTCCTTCAGCGCACGCGTAATGCGCTCGAAATAGACCTCCTCAAGGCCGTATTTGGCAATCACGTAATCCTTCAGATTGGTCGTATCGCCAAGCTGAACATCATTCATACCGAGAGCAAAAAAGGGATTGCCCAGGGGGTCAATGATGTAGGTACGCGCGCCGTGCCTTTCGGTATGGAAGAAGCCTGTGGCCTCCCCCGTAAAGCCGGCGTTGGTAATGCCGCCGTATACGTCGTATTCCGAGATCCTCTCGCCGTGGTCGGTCTCAAGGAAGGCAACCGCGATGCTCGGTCCCAGCGTACTGAGCGTGCGCGCAAAGCGCTTCTCGTTCCAATCGGACTCAGTCACGCGGTAGCCGTTTTGGGCATTCGTTGACCAAACCGATCCCTGCTTCCAGGGGATCTCCCTTGTAAAGTCCCCTGCCGCCTGCGCATTTCCATAATCCTCGGAGAGACCGTCACCGGGGATCTCGTGATAGATCAGATTTCCCTGCCCGTCTCTCGGATAGACCTTGTCCACGATCTCGTCAAACCATTCGTCCACCAAATACTCGGCATAGCCCCAAGGCTCGTAGCCGACGTTGACGCTCTTGTCGAGGTTCAGGACCGGCTCGTACATCGAGTTTTCGATCTCGATGGTCGGCTTGTAGATCGACTCCTTGGATGTGACGTAGACCGCCAGGGCGTCGCTGTGGCCCTCGTTGGTCAAGCGGAAGGAAACGGTAAGCGTTCCGTCCTCGTTCAGCATCTGCTCATTCAAGTACCGAAGCACGTCCAGCTTGAAATAGCTTGCCGTTTCGTAGGAGGCCTGCCCGATCTTTTCAAGTGTCGGTGCCAGCGTTGTATAATTGCGGAAATTGAGCTCATCCTCACTCCACTCGGTGCCCGTTCCGTGAACCATCAGATCGTAGGCCTTGCGGCTTTCGTTGCTCTCGTTTCGCGGAATGTAAACGCTAAGCATAGCGCCCGTTGCCGTTTCAAGTGCCTTTACCGCTCTTTCGTTCAGCGTAAACTTGAAGTACGCCGCGCGGAACTGATCGGTGCCCTCGTTGCCCGGATTTCGCACCACCATGTAGTCCTCACGGCCGTTGTTGGCCGTTGAGGTCGTGATCGAGTTGTAAATAAAGGTGTCCTCGCTCGCCTCCACCGAATAGCGCTTGCCGCTTTGGGCAATGAGCATGGGATAGCCCGCCTCGTCCCGACGTCCGTTGTAAACAAGCGATGAAGCCACACCGTAACGGCGAATGCCGTCCATACCGAGCACAAAGGGGCGCACCACCAGCTCAAAGCTGTCGCCCGTCGGCTCAAGCGGAAGGTCGCCGATCTCCAGCGCTGCCGCGTAGTTGTATCCGTAAAGCTCCTTAATGTTGTAGGCTTTGCCGTCGGCATCCACAAGCGTTTCGTAAATCACCTTGGATTTTTGCGAGAGTCCCTCGGACATCAGATTTCCGTCCTCGTCCCTCGTCAAAACCGCCACCTCATAGCCCACGCGGTTATAGTCCGTGCCGTTCAGCCCCAGCACCACGCGCGCGGAAAACGCGCCGCTCTCGGGCTTGGTGGTCTGATAGGCCAGATAATCGGCCGCCGCCTCGCGCTTCAGCTCCACGGTGTAGTCACTGTCGGTCTTGACAATGACGTTCTTCATCTTGGCGCCGAAGCTGTAAAAGCGGTCGAAATAACGAACCGCGCCCGAAACGTGCCTGTCCGCCTCAAAACGGGCGATGCTGAAATCCAGCACCTTTTTGCCATCCAAAAAGACCTCGCTGACGCCGTTTTTGGGCGTAAAGACGCAACGAATGTTGTACCATCTTCCCGTCTCCAGCTTGACGTCGGTCCTTCCCGAGCCGTCAGCCGCGGTGTGAAGATAGCCCTCACTGTCAAGGCGGTTCACGACCTCCTTGGTGGCGATGCAGATCTCAA
>CAJGDZ010000031.1 GCA_904502055.1 uncultured Clostridia bacterium
ATCAAAAATATCATTTTGGACAACATTCTTCCGAGTGATATTTATATCAAGAGCAAGGAGCTGCATTTCAATACCGAGGAGGTTCGTATCGTCTTTTTGATCAAGTTCTACGGAAAGACCGATATGATGCCTTTTGAGATGCTTCAGAATATGTTCCCCGACAAGTCCAAGGACTACGTTATCAGCGTAGGCGAGCGAGACATCGTTCTGGTAAAGGACATCAAGGCGGGAACGGACATCAAGGAGATCGAGAAGATCGCCACCAACATTGCCGATACCATTAACACCGAGTTCTATGCCAAGGTGGCCATCGGTATTTCCACCATTGTGGACAACATCAAGGATCTTGCGCGTGCCTATAAGGAGGCGCAGGTGGCACTTGACGTCGGAAAGGTGTTTGAGACCGAGAAGAACATTATCAGCTATGAGAACCTCGGCATCGGCCGTCTGATCTATCAGCTGCCTACCACGCTTTGCGAGATGTTCCTTCAGGAGGTCTTCAAGAAGGGAAGCCTTGAGTCGCTTGACCGCGAGACACTGATGACCATTCAGAGCTTCTTTGAGAACAATCTCAATGTGTCCGAGACCTCGCGCAAGCTGTTTGTTCACCGCAACACGTTGGTCTATCGCTTGGAGAAGATTCGCAAGCTGACCGGTCTTGACCTGCGCGAGTTTGAGCATGCCATCACCTTTAAGGTGGCACTGATGGTTAAGAAGTACCTGAACTCCAAGCCCGGCAAGATCTAATTTTTATAGAATTCATAAGCGAAACCGATGCCGCGGCATCTGTTTCGCTTATGTGGTGTAATCTTAAGTTTTTTGGATGCTCCGGAAAGGAAAACGTATGGTGGAAAAACCAAGAAGCGAACGGGAAAAGGCTTCGGAAGATAAGCCGTCTGAATCGCCTTCTTCGAATATTATATGGCGTTTTGCCGTTCTGCTGATCGGTGCGGTCCTTTTGGCGGTGCTCATTACCCATTCGCTTGCGGCGAGCCGTTATACCGCAAAGGAGAGCGAGGAGGCACACCGTTTCCGGGTGCTGCAGCAGTATCTGGATGACGTGGCGTACTACGATTACGATTACGATAAGATGCTTGACGAGGCCGTTCGGGCGTATGTGGATTCCTCAGGCGACCCGTATACGGTGTATTACAATGCGGAGGAGTTTGAGCAGTTGAACCGCGCCAAGCAGGGAAATTACGTGGGGATCGGCATTTCCGTAGAAACGGGAGAAGCGGTATATAAGAACAAGCCGCTGAAGGTGCTTCGCGTTGTGTTGGTGCAAAAGAATTCGCCGGCTCAAAAGGCGGGCCTGCTTCGCGGCGATGAGATCGTGGCAATCACCACAGAGGCGGGAACAACCCAAGTGAATGACGTATCGCACTCCGAAGCGTCGGCGCTTCTTCGCGGAGAGGCGGGAAGCGAGGTCTCGCTTACGGTTTTGCGTGAGGTCAGTAACAATAAGGGGCTGATCGAGATCCGCGTTCAAAGAGAGGCGTTGGTCCTTGAATCGGTGTCGGGACGCGTTTCGGATATCGAGTCAACGGTGGGAATTCTTGCAATCACAAGCTTTGATCTCAAAACGCCCGAGGGACTCAAGGAAAATATGGATAAGCTACTGGCAAGCGGTGTCCGCCATATTGTGATCGATCTGAGAAATAACGGTGGCGGAGATCTTGAGTCTGTCGTCACCTGTGCCGGTATGTTTCTTGAAAAAAATCAGGTCATTTTAACCACGAGAGATAAAAACGGCAAGGAAAAGGTATATACCGCCAATGAACGAATCCACAGCGGTAAATATGAGCCCTGTACCTTGCGAAAAGAGGACATCGGAAAATACCGCGGATATTCGTACGCCATTTTGATCAACGAAAATACGGCAAGCGCTGCCGAGCTTTTGGCCGCGGTCTTCCGCGACTACTCGTTAGGCGTTGCTGTCGGAACAAAAAGCTACGGAAAGGGCTCGGTACAGAGCCTGTATTCACTTGCCCCCATCGGACTTGAGGGCGGCATTCGCGTGACGACCAAGATGTATTTTCCACCCTGCGGAGAGGGCTATGACGGAACGGGGATCGAGCCGGATATTGCGGTGGAGTTCCCTTGGGATAAGCATTTGAGTCTGGTCGAGGACGAGGAGGATCCCCAGCTTATGAGGGCGATCGAGGCCTTGATTTCGGGAAAACGTAAATAAGCGGACCGATAACCCGCATATCAGTTATCGGAGAAACGGAGAGAAGCTATGGCAACGAAAAAGAAAATGCTGTATACGCAGGAGGGTTATGACCTGCTTGTTAAGGAACTGGATTATTTGAAAAAGGAAAAGCGTGAGGAGATCAAGGAGGCGATTGCAGTAGCCCGCTCCTTCGGTGACCTTTCCGAGAACGCTGAGTACGATGAGGCACGTAACGATCAGGCTAAGACCGAGGCGCGCATTGCCGAGCTTGAGGAGCTGATCGAGAACGCCCTTGTTGTAGACGAGGAGGCCATCGACGCCTCGATCGCCAACATCGGCTCTGTGGTCAAGGTTTTGGATGTTGAGGAAAAGGAAGAGATCGAGTACAGTATCGTTGGTTCGATCGAGGCCGATCCGTTTGAGAATAAGATCTCGGACCAGTCCCCCATTGGCAAGGCACTTGTCGGAAGCCGCGTGGGTGATGTGGTTACGGTCGAGGTCCCGAGCGGCTCGATCAGCCTGAAGATACTGGAAGTAAGCAGAAGATAAGGGGGAAAAGCAATGGCAGATATCAATAATGTAACTCTTCCCGAGAACGGGGAAGAGGATTATAACGAGGTGGTAAGAATCCGCCGTCAGAAGCTCAAGGATCTGGTCGATGCCGGACAGGACCCCTTCCAGAAGGTGAGATTCGATTTTGATACCTATTCCACGCAGATCAAGGAAGATTTTGAGAATTACGAGAACAAGGACGTTGTGATCGCGGGCCGTATTATGAGTCGCCGCGACATGGGCAAGGCAAACTTTATCGACGTTGCCGACGGCAAGGGAAGAATCCAGTGCTATATCAAGATCGATGAGGTTGGCGAGGAGGTCTTTGAGCAGTATAAGAAGTGGGACATCGGTGATATTGTCGGTATTCACGGCTTTGCCTTCCGCACTCGCCGCGGCGAGATCTCGGTGCACGTAAAGCAGATCGAGCTTCTTGCCAAGTCGCTTCTGCCGCTTCCCGAGAAGTTCCACGGTCTTACCAACACCGACCTCAGATACCGTCAGAGATACGTTGACCTCATCGTAAACCCCGAGGTTAAGGACACCTTCATCAAGCGTAGCCTGATCCTTAAGGAGATCCGTAATTACCTTGACAGTAAGGGCTTTCTTGAGGTTGATACGCCCATTCTCACTCCCTTTGAGATCGGCGCATCGGCAAGACCCTTCGTAACGCATCACAATACGCTGGATATGGATATGTATCTGCGTATTGAGACCGAGCTTTACCTCAAGCGTCTGATCGTTGGCGGTATGGATCGCGTGTACGAGGTGGGACGTATCTTCCGTAACGAGGGTATGGATACCAAGCACAACCCCGAGTTTACCACCATCGAGCTCGACCAGGCCTTCACCGATTATAAGGGAATGATGGATCTGGTTGAGGAGTTGTATAAGCTTCTGGCCGAGAAGATCTGCGGCAGCCTTGACATTACCTATCAGGGCAAGGAGATCCATATGGGTCAGTGGGAGCGTCTGACGATGGTTGAGGCCGTCAAGAAGTATGCCGGCTGTGACTATTATGAGTGGGCATCCGACGAGGACGCGAGAGCGTGCGCCAAGAAGATGCACGTGGAGGTTCCCGAAAACGCATCCAAGGGTACGGTTCTCATTGAGCTGTTTGATGCCTACGTTGAGGAGAAGCTGATCCAGCCCACCTTCATCTACGATTATCCCGTTGAGAATAGCCCGCTTGCTAAGCGTAAGGCCAGCGAGCCCGCCTTCACCGAGCGCTTTGAGTACTTTATCAATGCGACCGAGTTCGGCAACGCGTTCAGTGAGCTGAATGACCCGATCGATCAGAAGGCAAGATTTGAGAGACAGGTTGCGCTTAAGCGCGCCGAGGAGCCCAATACCACCGCGCAGGTCGACTATGACTACATTACGGCGCTTGAGTACGGTCTGGCTCCCACGGGCGGACTTGGCTTCGGTATCGACCGTCTGGTGATGCTTCTCACCGACAGCGCTTCGATCCGCGACGTGCTTCTGTTCCCCACGATGAAGAATATCGACTGAGATATTGTTGATTAAACGAGAACCCAAGACGTCGCAGGGCGTCTTGGGTCATTTTTAATAAAAAGGGGATTGTATGAAAACAGAGAAGAACATTTTGATCGCCTTTCTTTTGAATCTGGCGTTTTCGGTGTTTGAATTTTTTGGTGGCATTTTCACGGGCAGTGTGGCAATCCTGTCCGATGCCGTGCATGATATCGGTGATGCCGCCAGCATCGGGGCTTCGTATTTCCTCGAAAAGAAGAGTAAAAAGCAGCCCGATGCCAGCCATACCTACGGCTACGCCCGATATTCGGTCATCGGAAGCGTTCTGACCACCCTCATTCTGTTGTTTGGCTCAGCCATCGTGATTTATAACGCGATCGGCCGTATCATCGAGCCCGTGGCCATCGACTACAACGGAATGATCGTGTTTGCGGTCGTGGGCGCTCTTGTCAATTTCGGCGCGGCATTCTTCACGCGCGAGGGCGGCTCACTCAACCAACGTGCGGTCAATTTGCATATGCTGGAGGACGTGCTGGGCTGGATCGTCGTTCTGATCGGTGCGATTTTTATGCGGTTTACCGATTTTGCTCTCCTTGATCCGATTTTGTCGATTGGTGTGGCGCTCTTCATTTTTGTGAACGCCATCCGGAATCTGAAGGAGGCGGTCGACCTCTTTCTTGAGAAAACGCCGCACGGCGTGGACGTAGACGAGCTTCGCGAGCACCTTTGCGAGGTCGAGGGTGTGCTTGACGCGCATCACATTCACGTGTGGAGCATGGACGGCGGCACACATTATGCCACGATGCATATCGTGACGAACGCCGATCCTCACGAGATCAAGGAAAGGATTCGCGAGGAGCTGGCAGAGCACGGAATCGGACATGTGACCCTTGAGCTGGAAGGCGAGGGCGAGCACTGCCATGAGGAGTCCTGCCACGTGGAGCACCGCGGGGAGTCCGGACACCATCATCACCACCACCACCATCATCATCATCACCACCATTGAAAAAAGCGGAGCCGTGCGGCTCCGCTTTTTATATTTTTTTGTTGGCAGTTCGGAATTGGATGGGCGATAGCCCTTTTTTCTTTTTGAAGGTTTTACTGAAATATGAGCCGCCCGAAAAACCAACGGCGCGGGCAATCTCCTCGATCGGCAGATTGCTTTCCACCAAAAGTACGGTGGCCTTTTCGATGCGCTTTTCGTTGACGTAGTCGCTGACGGTGCAGTGAAAGTTGTTTTGGAAGCGACGGTAGAGCGCACTTTTGGAGACGTTGGCGTTTTTGGAAATGCTTTGTACCGAGAGCTCGGTGTCAAGATGCTCATGGATGTAGTTCAGCGCGCGCTGAAGATTTTCATCGTGATTTGGACGGAGCATATGCTCGATCAGAATATAGCGCACCAGGATTTCGGCGATGTTGGAAAGGCTTTGCAGAGTGTCTCGGCTGATGGGCGAGAGCTCATCGTAATAAGCGCGCATTTCCTCCTCGGGAAGTCCGAGCTTTTTGAGATACTCGCGGAGCTCGCTGAAATCGGTATCGGTTTTGATCTGCCCGAAAATAATGTAGCCGATGATGGCGTCGTCATATACAATCGGCACCGAGACGTCAATGAGTCCCGCATGGCAGACCTGCATTTCCGCCTTACGGCTTTCCCGACTTTTTCTAAGAAGCGCGGCATCCGAGCAAAGGCAGGCTTTTTTGCCTTGTTCGGTATTTTGCACGGCGGCGCAATAGCGCTTGGACTTCCAGGAGGTATGATCGCTTACGAAGGAAAAATCCTCGCGTAAAAGATCCATATGAATACCCGTCGCAAGGTAAAAATCATGTAGGCACCGATTTATTTTTGGAAGATTGTAATTGATCGTCATAGCATCACCCCTTTTTATGATACCATATGTCTGCGTTTTTTGTCAATGGTTTTCGCAAAACGGGAAAATAATACAAAAAATAGGGAAGGATATATCTTTTAAAATGTGGGGGGATTTGATACAATAAAGGTGGAGAAATTTATGGAAAAGGCGGTGTTTTTTCTTGGAAGATATTTTATTGATCGGAAAGCGAATCCTTTCGGATCGTTCGCCCGTGGTTCTTTCGTCTTTGCCCGATGAAAATTGGCGGGATGCCTGGGAGCCGAAGGGCGGAACGTGGTATTACGAAGCCGGTTACCTTATTGGAAGTGAGCCCGAAAATAAGGGCGGCATTCTGCTTAGCAAAAAGCGCTTCGATAAGGACGTGATGCTCAGCTTCACCGCGGCCAGTGTTTTGCCCGCCACGCGTGACGTCAATGCCATCTATTGCACGACCTGGGACGATGAAGTTAACTACTTGAAGCTGGCGTACATTTCGGGGATTGGCGGTTGGTATGAGGACAAATGCGGTATTGAGCGCTTTCCCGAGGACGGACTTCGCGCACTCAATCCCCTCTATCACTATGAGCCGGGCAGAGAGGTGCGGATCACTACGGGTGCAATTGCAGGACATAACTTCCTTATCGTCGACGGACAGCTCGTTCAGGAGCTGATCGATCCCTCGCCGATCCTCGGCGGCGGACACGTGGGCTTTTCGCCCTATTCGACGATGCTGAGGATCAAGGACATTGAGGTGCGCGAGATCGTTTGGGAGGAGCGCATTCAGAAATACGATCCCGAATTTTAAAAGGAGAGAATGATATGGGAAAAGCAACAGATTTTCGCTATAACACCGGTGCCACGATGGTGCCGTGGGCGGCGGTTGGAGAGAACTACAACGTACACGACCTGATGGAGATCATCAAATTTTTGATGCAGGGAAGCGGCAAAGAATACGACGAGGCGCTTGAGGCAGTATGGCAGCAGGTGAAGAAGCTGGATGCTCTTGCCACCCCTCCCGGCAAGCTTTCCCTCGGCAGCAAGGTTGAGGAGGCAGAGGCTAAATGTAACGCCTATCTTGGCACCAATTCCTCCACCTTCGTGACCAATGCGACGGCGGGCTTTGAGATCGCTTATAAGTATGCCAACCTCAAGGCGGGTGACGAGGTCATCGTTCCTGCAATCACCTTTGTGGCGACCATGGCGTATCCGCTGGCGGTCGGTGCAAAGCTGGTTTTTGCCGACGTGGATCCCAAGACCATCAACATGGATCCTGCCGACGTGGCGCGTAAGATCACCGATAAGACCAAGATGATCGTTCCCGTACATATCGGCGGCTACCCCGTGGATATGGATCCCATTATGAAGCTGGCAAGGGAGCACGACATTCTGGTGCTTGAGGACGCGGCACACGCGTTTGGCGCTATGTATAAGGGCAAAAAAATCGGTACGATCGGCGATTTTGCGGCTTTCTCGATGCACGAGGTTAAGAACATCACCTCGTTCGGAGAGGGCGGCATTGCTACCACAAACGTTCCCGGGTTTGAAGGCGAAATGAAGCGCGCACGCTTCTTGGGACTTGATTTTACCTGTCCCATCAAGGATTGGCTTTACAACATTACGCCCATTCAGGGAAAGTATGAGCCCTTCGTGCCCGGCAACGCATCGACGACCGAGATTCAGGGTCTGGGTCTGACGCTTCAGATCTCCCGAAACGAGGAGATCATTGCCGAAAGAAAGCGCGCGGCGGCATATCTTACGAAGCGCTTTGCAGAGAATGACGCGATCATCCCACAGGATCTCGGAAATGACGAGATCAAGCCCACCTTCCATCTGTATCTGCTTCAGATCGACCCCGAAAAGGCGGGCGGAGACGTTCAGGTACTCAAGCAGAAGCTTGCAGAGAAAGGCGTAACGCAGATCGCGCACTTTGGCCCGCTCTACCGTTTCAAGATCGTGGAGGACATGGGCTACAACGCCGAGGAAATTGCCAAGACTTGCCCCAATTGTGAGGAGGTCTTCTACAAGAGATTTACCCACCTTCCGCTCTACGGACTTTCCGATGAGCAGTTGAAGTATATGGCCGACGCGGTACTCGCGTCGGTGGCCGAAATGCAAGAGGGAAAGTAAGATGAAGATCAAATGGGGAGTGATCGGCTGCGGCGGCATTGCGGACAGAAGAACTCTGCCCGGTATGATGCTTGCCGAAAATGCCGAGCTTGTGGCCGTGATGGACACGCGCCTTGAGGCCGCTGAGTCTTGCCGCAAAAAATACGGCGCCAAATATGCCTTTGACAAAGCCGAGGAGCTTTTGGCTTTGGAAGAAATCGAAGCAGTATATATTGCTTCGCCCGTATTTTGCCATAAGGCACAGTGCGAGGCGGCAGCAAAGGCAGGGAAGCATATTCTTTTGGAAAAGCCAATGGGACTATCGGTGGCCGAGGCTCGTGAGATCGAGGCGATCTGCACGGCGGCGGGCGTAAAGCTCGGCGTGGCCTTTATGATGCGCTTTCATAGCTACCACGCTGAAATGCGCCGCTTGGTGAAGGAAGGGGTCCTTGGCGAGATCGTTTCGGCAAGAGCACAGTTTACCTGCTGGTATCCCGAGATCGAAAATTGCTGGCGGCAGAACAAGGCGCTTTCGGGCGGCGGTGCGATGCTGGACATGGCGATCCATTCGATCGATCTTATCCGTTATATCACGGGACAAGAAATCGTGGAGGCCAAGGGGCTTTGCGGCAATCAGATCTTCAAATACAACGTAGACGATGCGGGCATCGGTGTTTACCGAATGAGTAACGGCGCGCTTTGCGTGGTGGATTCGGCGTTTAATATTCCCGATGACGTGTCGGTCAGCAAGCTTGAGTTTTACGGTACGAAGGGAAGTATGGTGGCCAAGGGGACACTCTCACAGGTGGAGGGCGGCTCCCTTGAGGTGCTTGCGGCGGAAAGCGCGGGTGGCTACGATGCCGCGCAAAACCGAAGCACCGTACAGCCGATTCCCGTTTCGGTCGAATTCGGCAATATGTATACCAAGGAGATCGAGGCGTTTGGCCGCGCCGTTCGCGGCGAGGGTGAGATCCCCGTGACGGCAGCCGATGCGATCCTTTCGCAGAAGGCGATCGAGGACGTGTATACAGAAAATAAGGCTTGACTTCAGATTTTGTCTGTGCTATAATAGCCTCGTGGATTTTATGCCGCGAGGCTATTTTTGGAAAGGAATCATGTACGATGGAGCTTAAACAGATCACATATTTATCCGAGGCGGACGGCTCGATGCAGCCTGCGCTCGTCTGCGCGGCTGAGGGAGAGGAAAAGCGCCCGCTTGCCGTTTGTTTGCATACTTGGAGCTACGATATTTCGCGTTTTTATGAGGATTATCTCCAGAAATGTCAGGAGAGGAACTGGCACTTTATCTATCCGCTCTTCCGCGGCCCCAACTGGACGCCCGAGGCCTGCGGCTCGGATCTGGTGGTTTCGGACCTGGAGTGTGCGGTCACGTATATGAAGGAAAACTATAACGTGGACGAATCGCGAATCTACCTTGTCGGCGGATCGGGCGGCGGACACGCCTCCATCCTTATGGCGGGCAGACGTCCCGAGCTTTTCACCGCCATTGCCTCGTATTGCCCCATCAGCGATCTTGCGGCTTGGTTCAAGGAGACCTACGAGAAGAAGCAGCCCTCGACCAAGCGGGATTATGACGATCACATTTTTGACGCTTGCGGAGGCAATCCTCTCACCGACGAAAAGGCGGCGGCTGAGGCAAAGCACCGCTCGCCGCTGACTTGGCTTGCCAATGCCAAGGGTAAAGTGATTTTGGATATTGAGACGGGTATTCACGACGGACACACGGGAAGCGTTCCGATCTCGCACGCGCTTCGCGCGTTCAATGCGGTGGCGGAGGAAAAGGATCGCCTTTCCGAGGCGGATATCGAATTTATGGTCAAGAACGAGCAGGTGCCCGAGCACCTTCGCTTTGAGGGACATGATGCGGCTTACGGCACACAGCACAAGGTTTTGCTTCGCCGTGAGTCGGGCAAGGTGCGCCTGACACTGTTTGAGGGTACACACGAAATGCTCTCCTCCTGCGCCTTTGGCTTCCTCAGTCGCCAGGTCCGCGGCGAGGCACCGGATTGGTCGAGCGGAGACACGGCTGAGCCGACAAGCGCCTCGGTGCTTTCCAAATAAAACTAAAAAGAGTTCGGCTTCGGTCGGACTCTTTTTTACTTTTTGCGGTCAAAAAGGGTGATTTTTTTCAAAGGAATTGCTTTTTCAGAGAGAATGTGCTATACTTATAAAAAACGAAAAAGGGGAGCAATCGTATGATAGCACCAACAGAAATTACGTATTTTTCCAAGCTGGACGCTTCGATGCAGCCGGCGTTGATGTGGGCGGCAAAGGACGATGAACCCAGACCCCTTGTGGTCTGCCTTCATACCTGGAGCGCACGGATCGATAAAGAAAGATATTACGCGCAGTATCTGCCCCGATGCCAGGAGCGGAATTGGCACTTCATTTTCCCGTTGTTCCGTGGACCGAACTACACGCCCGAGGCCTGCGGATCGGATCTTGTGGTGTCGGATCTTGAGTGCGCCGTGACCTACATGAAGCAGACCTACCGTGTGGACGAGTCGAAGATCTTTCTCGTTGGCGGATCGGGCGGCGGACACGCTTCGCTTTTGATGGCGGGCAGACGTCCCGAGCTTTTCACCGCGATCTCCTCGTGGTGTCCCATCAGCGACATCGCCGCTTGGTTCAAGCAGGTCAATCTGAAGAAGCAGCCCTCGACCAAGCGCGACTACGACGATCACATTTTCGAGGCCTGCGGCGGCAACCCTTTGACCGATGAAAAGGCGGCGGCCGAGGCTAAGCACCGCTCGCCCCTGACGTGGCTTTCGAATGCCACCGACAAGGTGATTCTGGACATCGGTGCAGGCATTCACGACGGACATATCGGAAGTGTTCCGATCTCGCACGCCATCAACGCCTTCAACGAGGTGGCAAAGGAAGAGGATCGCATTTCCGAGGCGGATATCGCTTACATGGTGGAAACCGAGAAGGTGCCCGAGCATCTGCGCTTTGAGGGAGAGGACGTGGCCTATGGACCGCGCACGGTCCATTTCCGAAGAGTTTCGGGGCAGGTGCGTCTGACGCTCTTTGAGGGCGGTCACGATATGGTTCCCGGAGCAGTTTTCGGCTTCTTTGACCGTCAGGTGCGCGGTACGGCGCCCGTGTGGAATTCGGGCGACGTTTATGACGCCGACCTTGACGAGGACGTTGAGCTTACCAAATAAAAAATGCCCCGTGTTTCTTTGGAAACACGGGGGTTTTCTTCAAGAAAAAACTTGATTTTCATCGCAAAATATGGTATAATAAATCAATGTATTTTATTGAGAGCGAGGAGGTCTTTTTATGAACCGAATTGAGCATAGAGAAGAGAAGTGGGAATTTCCTTTTGTGGAGTACTCGCCCGAGAATATGGGCGGTGAAAAGCTCCCGCTCATCATTCAGCTTCACGGAGCCGGTGAGCGCGGGTGCGGCGGTCAGCTTCTGAATCTTGTGGATGTGCACGGCTTTTCGCATATTCTTAAGGAAAAGGACTACCCCTGCATTGCCGTGATGCCGCAATGCCCGAAGGATACCTTTTGGGTGGCACGCATTGAGTCGCTGATTCTGTTTATTGAGCACTTGATCCGCGAATATCCCGTGGATCCGGACAGAGTATATCTGACGGGTCTGAGCATGGGTGGCTTTGGCACCTGGTTTACCGCGATGGCCAAGCCCGAGCTTTTTGCCGCGATCGCGCCGGTTTGCGGTGGCGGAATGGCTTGGAATGCCGGTCTGCTCCATATGCCTGTCTGGGCGTTTCACGGAGCAGAGGATCCGGTGGTAAATCCGCGGAATTCCGATGAAATGGTGGAAAAGCTTCGCTCGATCGGCGCGGACGTTACCTATACTCGCGTGGAGGGCGTAAAGCATAACGTTTGGGAAAATGCCTATACCGAGGAGCTTCTCGAATGGCTTTTGAGTAAGAAAAAGGGAGAAACACGATGAATACAAACAATTCGGGCGGCGATATTCGCATTGAGAATCGCTTTACGGCCTGGTTTGAAAACTTCTGGTATCATTATAAATGGAGAACCATTGGCGCACTCTTCTTGGCGTTTGTTCTGACCGTTTGCATCACGCAGTGTGCGCGCAAGGAAAAGATCGACGTGGTGGTCATGTACGCGGGGCCGTATCTGTATACGGGCAACGAGGCACTTGCGGTGAAGGACGAGCTGAACGCCGTGATGCCGTCGGACTTCAACGGTGACGGCGAGAAGATCACGGGGCTGGTTACCTACCAGATCATGACCGAGGCGCAG
>CAJGDZ010000032.1 GCA_904502055.1 uncultured Clostridia bacterium
ATTTTTTCAAAAACAAACGCGAAAAACCTTGATTTTATTGATTTTCTCAATCCAAATGTCTTTGTAGCCTTTTCCCTTACTCGGGCACGAACGGAAGCCTTCCCCTTTGGGGAAGGGGGACCGCGTGTAGCGGTGGATGAGGTTAAAGAACGTTATGGGATTGAAAAAATCAATCTTGTTTGCTAAAACAAACACACCGACAAATCAAAATTTATTTAACGACAATAAAATCCTTTGCGTAGGGGAGAGATTCGATCCAGTCACACAGGGTATGCCACTCGGCAAGCTTGTGGTTGCGACGAGCATAGTAGATGTTAACGAGGTTTTCGTAGTTAAGCGTCACGGTGCGCATCTGGTTGTAGCTGGAGGGCAAAAGCTGGATCATATTGTGCCAGGGCTGCTTGTCCTCGCGGTTTTCGCAGAACTTGACGCGCTCGCCCTCAAGGTATTCGATAAGGGTGTCAAGCACCGCGAGCCCCTTTTCGTCCAGGCGGTCGCAGCTGAAGTCCTCGCGCTCGAAGCTTTTGGCGTGGATCTTGTGCATCGTGGAGGTGGAGTTGGCCACCGTTCCGATCTTGTAGGTGTCAAATTCCTTCCACCAGTAGAGCGGCGCGGTGATGTCCACGCTGACAAAGATCTGGCGGATGAACTTGCGCTCGTCGCTTCCCACGCGGCAAAGCTTGTTGCCAAAGGCGCGATCGGCCTCTCCGACTACAAAATTGCCGTCGGCGTCGTAGTAGCTGTCGCTCTTTTCCCAGCTGTTCATCGGATTGCGCGCGCCGCGAAGCGCGTTTTCAAAATTCATTACCGATACTCTCTCGATCTTGATCATATTGCTTTCTCCTATATATGTATTTGGTTTGTTTTCTGTTTTCAAATTTTGATTTATCGATGGGGGAACGCGCCTCCGGCGGGGCGCTTTTGAAAAAGCGCCGCAAAACTTTTTGCAGAATGGGTATGCACAAACTATACGTCATTTTGAGCCGCGAGCCTCGATGCGGAAAAGAGAGCGAGCTCTCTTTGTCCGCTTCGTGACTCACGGCGTACATGTTCTTTGCGCTTTAGCGCAAAGAACCAAAATGACTCGGAGAACTTCCCCGATATTGCTTTTGCAGACTTTATTGCTTGAAAAAGTTCTTTTGCCCCAAAAGTTTTTGGGGGTCGTAGGGGACTTTTTTCAAAAAGTCCCCTACACGTTTTCCCCCGACAAACTTCAATTTATTCCTCGCCCGACCTTAAAATATCGCCTTTTTTGACAGCGAAGGGCACGCGGCAGATAAAGATCTGCGAGGGATGGGGAGCGGCCTCGATGGGCTCACCGGCCTCGTCAAAGAGCTCTTCCACAAGGAAGGGCTGACCGATCTTTCCCGGCGAGAGCAGCTCTGCCCTGTCACCGCGTCGGATCTTGTTCTTTTGCTTGAAGCGTGCAAGGCCGTTTTCGTCCGAATCGTTCTCCGCAATGGCAAAATAGGCCTTCTCGCGAATGTAGCCGTCCTTGGAGCAAAGCTGGGCGGCATCGTGCGGCGGGTTTTCGTAGTAGCCTGTGCCGTATTCACGGTGCGAAACGCTCTCCAACTCCCTTTCGAGCGCGGGATCGAAAACATAGCCCTCGGGGTCGGCAAAATAGCGGTCCAGCGCCATGCGGTAGGCGTTGGTGACCACCGCCGTATAGTAAACGCTCTTCATCCGTCCCTCGATCTTGAAGGAGTCGATGCCCGCCTCGACGAGCTTGGGCAGGATGGATACCGTATTCATATCCTTGGAGGACAGCACAAACGTGCCAAGGTCGGTCTCCTCGATGGGGATGGGCACGTCGGGACGCTTTTCCTCGATCAGATGGTAGCTCCAGCGGCAGGGCTGGGTGCACGCGCCGCGGTTGCCGTCGCGTCCGGTGAGCATATTGGAAAGCATGCACCGTCCGCTGTAGGAAACGCACATCGAGCCGTGCACAAAGGTCTCAAGCTCGATCTCTCGCGGCAGATCAGCGCGAATTTCCCCGATCTCCTCCAGCGTCAGCTCGCGCGCCAGCACCAGACGCTTCGCGCCATGCGCCACAAAGGCCTTGGCCGTCGGCGCACTCACAATGCCCGCCTGCGTGGAGACGTGGATCTCCATATCGGGAACGATCTCTTTGATCAGCGCAAGCACGCCGAGATCCGCCACGATCATGGCGTCAAGTCCGGCCCCCTTCACCGCGTGCAGATACTCGCGGAGCGCGGGATATTCGTCGCCGTGCGGCATGGTGTTGACCGTAAGATATAGCTTTTTTCCACGCGTGTGGGCATATTCCGATGCCTCATAAAGCTCGTCCACCGTGAAATTATCGGCCGCCGAGCGCATGCCAAAGCGGTTGCCCGCCAAATACACCGCGTCTGCGCCGTAGAGAAACGCCGCGCGCATTTTCTCCGCGTTGCCCGCGGGCGATAAAAGCTCCGGCTTTTTTATGTTGTTCATAATAACCTCAAACTCTGTTTTGATGGTGAAATTGTCGAAAATAAATTGAAGTTTGTCGGGGAGGAACGTGCCTCCGGCGGGGAACTTTTTAAAAAAGTTCCACAAAAACTTTTACTGCAATGGTCTGCACAAACTTCTCGTCATTTTGTGCCGCAAGCCTCGATGCGGAAAAGAGAGCGAGCTCTCTTTGTCCGCTTCGCGGCGTGCGGCGTAAATGTTCTTCGCGCTTTAGCGCGAAGAACCAAAATGACTCGAAAAACTTCCTCGATATTGCTTTTGCAGACTTTATTGTGTGAAAAAGTTTCTTTTTTCCAAGAGTTTTTGGGGGTTGTAGGGGGCTGTAACAAATTGGGGTTTGCGTAGCAAATTTGTGGTGTTTAGCCGCAAAACCAATTTGTTAACCGAGTTCGCTTCGCGAACTCGCATTTTCTTAAAAAGCCCCCTGCACGTCTCCCCTCCCCGACAAATCAAAAATTCACTGGTTTTATTTTCGATTTTTCACAAAATCCGAGAGGATCTTTTCTGCCACGAAGTCATTGACCTCGGGGGTAAAATGCACGTTATCCTCGATAAACAGACCGTTTCCACGCACGTCCTCGCGATATTGCGGCGCACACGTTGTGTCAAAAACCGATACGTTCGCGTGGCACGCGGCAAGCCGATCGAATTCGGCGTTGATGATCTGCATTTTTTCAAAAAATTGCTCCTCGCCCGTGGGGTCGAGATCGTGCATGCGGTCGGTGCAAACCAACCGATGCAAAACAATGGGCGGCGTGTGCAGAAGCTCGGAAAATCGGCCAAAAATTGTGGTGTAGATGGCCGCAAGCTCTTCTGCCAGCGTGTCCATGGGCGCGTAAATATCGTTCTCGCCGCCGCGCCAATGAAGCCCAAGCACCTCGTATTCCCTGCCCATTTCGGCAAAGCTTCGATCCAGAAGCGAGAAAATGTGCTCGGAAAACGAAAAGAGCGAGATTTTTACCTTGCCAAGCTCACCGGGAATCAGCACCCGTTCGGTCTCCGGATGCCATAAATACCGTCGGGTAACCCCCTGCGCGCCAATGGCAATGTGAAGGATATAGAGGTCGGGCAGATCGCTCGGGTTGCCGCGATCGATCTCCGCCTGCCACCTTGCTGCCAGACAATTGGCCACCGAATAGGTGTGGTCCTGGGTTTCAGCCAAATTCATGCCGCCGCTCGTGTAGCCGCTCCACACAAGGCGATCGGTATCAAAGGATTGATTCGCCTCGCGCGAAAGACCAAACACGTTTTTCATCGGTACTGTCACGCGATCCTCTTCCTTCATGGGAATCCCATGCCCCACGGCGTTGGATTGACCCAAAAGGATAAAAACCGCACATTTTTTGTCCTGTGGCATTTCTCTTCTCCTTTGTAAAGTCAAAATTTAGCGTTCTCAAGCGATGGCAGGACGGAGTTTTGCCTCCTCTTATGCCCCTTGCAGATGCTCCCGCCTTACATTGTGACGAACAGATGTTCTATTTTGCCAGATTTCCCTTCCAGCTGAAGATGCTGATCACGTTATCAAAGAAGGTAAGGAGCTGCGGAAGGAAGGCGAAGATCAAAAAGATCGCGATGATACTGCCCAGAATCACAAAGAGAAAGGTGCCGTAGCCGCTTCCCTTCTCGGAAAATCGCATTTCGGCGGCGTAGCGATCCTTTTCGGGAATGTAAAAGTGGCGCTCGGACAGCTCGGGAAGGTTTTTCTCGCCGCCCCCCTCGGATTTGGAAAATTCTTCCATTTCAACGCAACGCACCACACGTCGGAGCGTATAGCCGCTCACCAGCGCACGTCGAATAAAGAAATGCCGTTCAAGGCCTAGTGCCGCAAGGGTTTGTGCACTTTCAGGCGCAAACGCCTCCTTTGCCAGGAGCGCCCTCACCATCTTGCCAAGCGTGGTTTTGATAAAGATCGCCGAAAACGAGGCGACCCAAACACCGATGAAGATGCCGAAAATGATGATCGGCAGACTCAGTATCCCTTCCCCGAACTCAAAATTGGTATATCCTTCCAGTTTGGGGTTAAAGAATCGCACAAAAAAGTCCGCGATCGTCGCCCATACGGTGTTATTGTTTGCATTTAAGAGCATTTTGGTTCCTTTCTTACAAAGGAAGGGGAAGCTTTTGACCGACTTCCCCTTGCAAAGATTACTTTTTGATCACGTCTACGCCAATGTACTTGCGGAGAACGTCCGGAACGTTTACGCTTCCGTCCGCGTTCTGGTTCTGCTCCACAATGGCAGGGAAAATACGGCTGGTTGCCAGTCCGCTTCCGTTAAGCGTATGCAGATACTGGATGGTTCCGTCAGCACGCTTCACGCGCATCATGCCGCGGCGCGCCTGGTAATCGCGCGCGTTGGACACCGAGCTGACCTCCTTGTAGCCGTCCATCGAGGGAATGTGGATCTCGATGTCGTACGTACGCGCCATGGATGCCGAGCAGTCCTCAGCGGCAAGCTTTACGGTACGGAAATGGAAGCCAAGACCCTTTACAAGGCCCTCGGCGTTGGCCACGAGCTCGTCAAACGCCTCGTCGCTCTTCTCGGGAAGGGTGTACTGCACCATTTCCACCTTGTTGAACTGGTGTCCGCGCACCATTCCGCGCTCGTCGGCACGGTAGGAGCCGGCCTCGCGGCGGAAGCAGGGGGTGTAGCTGATGTACTTCTTGGGAAGATCAGCCTCGGTGAGGATCTCGTCACGGTGAAGCGAGACGAGAGCCGTCTCGGCCGTGGGCAGCATAAAGCGGCGACGCTCGTCCTCTGCCGTCTCCAGCCAGTACACGTCATCCTTGAACTTGGGGAACTGTCCGGCCGTCAGACCGCACTCGTAGCCCAGCATATGGGGCACCAGCATCAGATCGTAGCCGTTTTGGGTGTGTGTATCAATGAAATAGTTGAGAAGTGCCCACTCCAGACGTGCGCCGATGCCGGTGTAAAGCCAGAAGCCGCTTCCCGAAAGCTTGGCGCCGCGCTTGTAGTCGATCAGACCCAGGTCGGTGCACAGATCCACGTGGTTTTTGGGCTCAAAATCAAAGGTTCTGGGCTCCCCGAAGTAGCGGAGAGGCTCGTTGTTTTCCTTGCCGCCGGCGAGAAGATCCACATCGGGCAGGTTGGGAAGGCCAAGCATAAAGGAGGTAAGCTGGGTCTCGGTCTCCTTCAGCGTCTCCTCGTTTTCCTTGGTCTTTGCCGAAAGCTCCTTCATCTTCGCAAAGAGCTCAGTCACGTCCTTTCCCTCCTTCTTGAGGGCGGGGATCATCTTATTGGTCTTGTTCTGCTCAGCCTTTGCCGACTCGATCTCCGCCAGAAGCTCGCGACGCTTGGCGTCCAGCTTCAGAATGGCCTCGATCTCTTCCTTTGCATCCTTGCCCTTCTTGGCAAGTCTCTCGACGACCTCGTCGGGATTTTCCTTTATGTATTTGATGTCAAGCATAATTTTTTCCTTTCGTGTATGTCCATTTGCGCCTTTTTTCCGTCAAAACGGCGCGCGAAGTCGCGTTTCTCACAAACCGCCTCGGCGTTTCATGTGAAACGTGCAATTTTTGTCGAATCAACCCTCGTTGAAGATCTCTTTGCCGCAGATGGCTGCCAAAAGCACCTCAAGGTCATCGTTGCTGTCAAAGGAAAGCTCCACGACCTTCTTGCGCGAGGTTTGAAGAATTCTCACCTTGCGTCCGAGTGCCTCCATGGAACGGCGCTCCAGATCCTTCATATAGGATCTTGCCATCATTTTGTAGGGCGAAGGAGCCGCAATTTCAGCTTCTGCCGCCGCCTGATCGATGGAATTGAGCTTTTTGACCGCATTTTCCACCTCACGGACCGACATATTGTTGGCTACGATCTTGTTGGCAAGCGGAAGCATATTCTCCTCATTGTCAAGCGCAAGCAGTGTGCGCGCGTGACCGGTGGAGATCTGTCCGTCACGAAGCATCTCCAAAACCTCGTCCGGAAGGTCGAGAAGACGAAGCATATTGGCAATGGCCGAGCGGCTCTTGCCAACCTGTGCCGCCACCTCGTCCTGCTTAAGGCCGAAGCGCTCGATCAAGGTTTCGTAAGCCATAGCCTCTTCCACGGGATTGAGATCCTCACGCTGAACGTTCTCGATGATGGAGACCTGAGCCGCCTTGAGCTCGTCACCGTCGATAATTACCGCCGGAATTTCGGTTTTTCCCGCCAATTTAGCCGCTCTCCAGCGACGCTCGCCAGCAATGATCTCATAGGTATCGGGATTTGCAATATTTTCGCGGATAATAATGGGCTGAAGCACGCCGTATTTTCCGATCGAATCCGCCAAAGCCTCCAGAGCCTCTTTGTCAAATGTCTTTCTGGGCTGGTCCTTTCTGGGCTCAATGCTGGAAATGCGCACCATTTCTGCCGCCGCGTTCTTGTTTGAAGTCTCGTTATCGTCAAAAATGTCATAAAAACCGCGACCGAGACCGCCTCTTGTCTTTTTCTCTGCCATTTTTCCGCCTCCTTATATTCTTTCCGCCAATTCCTTGGCAACTTCAAGGTATTCCTTGCTGCCCTTGGCGTTCTTATCATAATAATATACGGGCTTTCCGAAGCCGGGAGCCTCGGTCAGCTTTACATTGCGGGAGATCGTTGTCGCAAAAAGCTTGTCCGAGTAATGCTTGCGAAGCTCGTCCATCACCTGCATGGAAAGAAGCAGGCGCGGGTTATACATGGTGACCAGAATGCCCGCCACCACAAGACTCGGATTGTACTTCTGCTTAATACCCTTAATGGTTCCCATCAGCTGAGAAAGGCCTTCCAGCGCGTAAAATTCGCACTGCATCGGCACCACAATGCCGTCACTGGCCGTAAACGAATTGATGGTAAGCATACTGAGTGAAGGGGGGCAGTCCACCACAATGTAATCGTAATCGTCCAGAATGGGTGCAATTGCCTTTTTCATACAGTTGGGGGCGTCCACCTCAAAGGTGTCAAAAAGCTCAAATTCTGCGCCCGCGAGCGAAATATTGGTCGGAATCAAGGAAAGATTCTCAAAATCCGTCTCCAAAATCGCATCTTTGGCCGCCACGTCGCCCATCAAGACGTCTTTTGACGTGTATTTCAACTGTTTTTTGGGCACGCCAACTCCGCTGGTGGTGTTTCCCTGGGGGTCAAGGTCGATCATAAGCACCTTGTGACCTTGCACACCGAGCGAAGCGGCAATATTTATAGCCGACGTTGTTTTGCCAACGCCGCCCTTTTGATTCGCAAAAGAGATGATTTTTGCCATTTATGCTCCTCCGTTGTTATAATGTTGCAGATATATTATATCACAACGCCCGATTTTTTGCAACACTTTTTGCTTACATTTTTGCATTTTTCGACAGTTTGTTATGGGTTTTTTGCCTGTTTCACGTGAAACACGGCGTTTCTTGTCGAAAATGCTCATTACGCTGCGCCTTGTTTGTTTCACGTGAAACACCGCAAGCGCATTCTGTCGAAGTTTGTATGTTTCACGTGAAACGTGTCAAAAAGCATCAGCTTACGCCCTTTTTCACTGTGAGTGTGATCACCGTATCCGTACCGACCTCGCGCTTATCGACCGAAACCAGATCCGACACCGAGCGGAGCTTTTCCACGTATCGGTCAATGTTGCTACACACCAGATCGGCAGTCAAAACCACATTCTTCTTGTTTTCGGTCTGTTTTTTGCCGTTTTCGCGCTCGGCGCCAAGCAGATCGGCCACCAGCTTTTCGGTGTCAGAGACGTTCAATTTTCCCTTAATTACACGTGAAATGGCGCTCATTCTCGTTGTCGGATTGGAAATTCGCAAAAAAGCGCGCGCGTGACGCTCCGTTAAGCCCGCATCGCCGATTTTCTTGCGTTCCTCGGGCGTAAGTTTCAAAAGACGCATTTTGTTTGCCACCGCCGACTGGCTGAGGGACATCTTTTTTGCAATTTCCTCCTGGGTAAGTCCGTGTCTTTCGTTCAGCTTGGCAAAGGCCGCCGCCTGCTCAAACATTCCAAGGTTTTCGCGCAGCATATTTTCCACCAAAGCAAGCTCAGCCGAAACCTCATCGGTTACATCCACCATAATACACGGAACCGCTTGAAGTCCAAGCATTTTGGAGGCGCGCAAACGTCTTTCACCGGCAATCAACTCGTAGTCATATTCGCCCTCGCCGTCAATTTTTCGCACGGTGAGGGGTTGCAAAATGCCATATTGGCGTATGGAATCGGCCAATTTTACAATAGCATCCGAATCAAAGTCCTGTCTGGGCTGTGCGGTATTGGGGCAAATACGCGAAACCTCGATCTGCCATACCTTTTCCTTGCTTGCGTGAGTGCGGTCAAAAAGCCTATCCAGCATACGATTGTTCTTTTTCATGTGAAAACTCCTTTCTTTTTTGGCGTTCTTTTGCCATTTCCTGCCATTATTCTATCACACGGACAAAGAAAAATTTGTCAAAAGGAGGAATCGCAGGCACAAAACACAAAAAAGAATAAAAAAAGAAGGAACAAAGCGGTTGTTCCTTCTTTATAACGGCTTTCGCCGCAAGTTTTTCCACGGGGATTTGCGATACTCACAAGGGTTTTTTCTTGATCTGCGCGTAGGCTCTCGGATAGAGAATCGGGGTCGGCTTTTGTTTATCGGCAATCAGGATCAGGCGCGCTTCGCTTTCCTTTTCACCAACCAACTCGAATTCGTGCCGCTCAAAGGCGGTCGCGCCCAGCATTTGCGGTGCCTTGGTTTGCTCGGATTCATCCAAACGCGCCTTCATTGCCACCATTTTGCCGCCTTTTTTAACAAAAGGAAGGCAAAGTTCGGTCAAAATCGGGAGCGAAGCCACCGCGCGCGCGATACAAACGTCAAAGCTTTCCCGATACTGCGGGTCGTGTGCCAGCTCCTCCGCGCGTCCGGTCAGCGTTTTGAGGTTATCAAGACCCAAAAGGGCCGCCGATTCGGCAACGTATCGCGTCTTTTTGGCGGTACTATCAAGACCGGTAACCGTAAGATCGGGGCGGGCAATCGCCAGCGGCAACGAGGGAAAGCCGCCGCCACATCCAACGTCAAGCACACTCGCGCCCTTGGGAATGTAGCGTGCGGCACTCAGCGAGTCCGCCAGGTGCTTGAGAACGATCTCACGCGGCTCCGTGATGGCCGTCAGATTGGTGATGGCATTGACTCGGAGCATATTTTCCGTCATTTTACAGAGCAAATCCAGCGTTTCGGGCTGACAAAAATCCCCCAATCCGTTGTCCGCAAAGCATTTTTCACACAAATCGACAAATTCGTTATTCTGAATGTTCATTTTCACGTGAAATCAATCCTCGTAGGTGATATTAAGCGTATACATTCCGGCAAGCGCCTCCTCGACCAGCTCGTCAAAGGGAAGCTTGCGCTCCTCCTCGATCACCTTGGCAAGATCGGGTTTTGTCTTGGGATGTCGAGGCGTAAAGACGGTACAACAGTCCTCAAAGGGCTGGATGGAGGTTTCAAAGGTATCTATACTACGGGCGATCGTGATGATCTCCTCCTTGTCCATACCGATACACGGACGGAACACCGGCAGATCACTCATACAGTCGGTCACGCCCAGCGCCTGCATGGTCTGGCTGGCCACCTGACCCAAGCTTTCGCCCGTGATCAGCGCTCCGCAGCCGCGCTTGTGCGCAATTTTGTTGGCAATGGCCATCATATAGCGGCGAAGAAGCAGCGTAAAATAGTCCTCTGTGCAGGTTTTGGCGATCTCCTCCTGGATTTTAGTCAGCGAGATCACGTGCATCTGGATAGGGCCGGCATACTCTGACACGATCTTTGCCAGCGTGAACACCTTTTCGCGTGCGCGCTCGCTGGTATAAGGGAAGGACTCGAAATGAACGGCCTCAATCTGCACGCCGCGCTTGGCGATCATATATCCGGCCACAGGGGAGTCGATTCCGCCCGAAAGCAGAAGAAGTCCCTTGCCGTTGGTGCCTATGGGCATACCGCCCGCGCCCTTAAACTGGCCGGCGTGGATGTAAGCGCCGTATTCGCGGATCTCCACGCGCACCACCACCTCGGGATTATGCACGTCCACGCGGAGATAGGGGCAGGCAGAAAGAATCACACCGCCGATTTCGCGCGCAAGTGCCATGGAATCCATCGGAAAGCTCTTGTCCGAGCGTTTGCCCTCCACCTTGAAGGTCTTTTTGCCGCGAAGAAAGGCGGGGAGGTACTCGCGCGCCGTCTCGGCAATGCTTTCAAGGCTCTTCTCGGCCACAGCCGCACGTCCGACCGCCGCAATACCAAAAACCTTGCGTGCGGCGTCAAACATACCGTCCATGTCGCAATTCTCGCTCATAGGCTGAATATACATCGTGCTTTGCGCACGGTAAATATCAAATTCACCAAACCGCTTGGCCTTTCGGCGCATAGTACGGCAAAGCGCGTCTTCAAAATACTTGCGATTCGCGCCCTTAAGCACGATCTCGCCATATTTGCAAAGAAGGATCTCTTTCATTATTTATCCTTTCTCGGGATTTCCCCGATTTTCAAAAAATCCCCCGAAAAAGAGCCTTTCGGGGAATTTTATCCTTTAAAATGTCGAAATTTGTTTCACGTGAAACGTCTCAATCCTCATAATAATTGGGGAAAAGGCGCTCCCAAACCTTTTTGCAGGCAATGGTGTCGGCAATTGAGGAGTGGGGAATGCCGTCCCACGCAATCTGCAGGCATTCCATCGCGTCGGTCAGCGAAGCGTGGACCACCTCGGGGCAATGCTCGTGAATGTAGCGCACAAACTCGTTGGCACAGCAAGAAATCTTGTCGTGAAGCGCGTTTTGCTCCTCCTCGGTCTCATAAATGGTCTTGATATGGCTGAAGTCCGTCGAAATGCCGTACGCAATAATGCTCTCTGCGTTATCGAACATTTGTTTTATGTCGGGCACCAGCTCCGCAAGCGTGGGCGAATCCTGAACCATATCGGGCGTGATGCCGTGGATTTTTTCCGTTTTTTTCCATTTTTTGGTATGTGTAGGCTTAACCAGCGTGTCCATGACCACCTCGCCACAGCCGTTGACCACCGAGATCGAGATGATCTCGTCACGGTCATAAAAGCCGGTAAGCTCGAGGTCGAAGAACAGGACGCGCTCACGCGTTTTGTGGTAGAACGCGCTACGGTGCTCGTCACCCAAGGCGCGGCGCACGATCAGGTCCTCGCCATAGCACTTCTCGCAAAGCTTTCGCTTATAGCGGACGGCCTTGCCGCACTTGGTGCACATCAGCGGCAGGCGCGATGCGGTGCGCTTGTCGTAGAAGAAAACGATCTCATCGCCGCGGCGCGAGTACGCCACCGGCTCCTCCACCGTTTCATAATTCATGACCGCCAGGCGCTCCTTGGTATAATAGCCCTGCGAGGCCGCGCGGCGCGTGTTCATACGCGGAATCTCGGTGCCGTTGCCCAGCACGTATTTCTCGGTCTTCAGGCCGCTTGCCGCGTACCAAAGCTCGGGCGGCGCCTCCGTGAGGTGCTCGGAATCAAAATAATATTTTACACTCCCGTCCTCATTCTCCGTGAACGCCACAGGCTCGCCTGCAGGCATCAGGTGGAGCTTGCCCAGCTCCGCGCGGGAGAGATAGTTCTTTTTTTGCGCCGTTTTCGGGTCGATGCAGGGGATAACTGCGCCCGAACGCAATTTCAGTGTGGTTTTCAAGGTCTCCTCCAACGAAAAAGCCGTTCCATCACGGCAAAAATAGTGGTTCTCTGCAATCCTTTCTATTATAGCACACTTTTTGTCGACTTTCAAGAGTGAAATCAAATTTTCCGACAAATTATATAAATTAGGAAGATATGCTTTTCAAATTTTGATTTGTCGGTGAGGGGGAACGTGCCTCCGGCGGGGCGCTTTTGAAAAAGCGCCGCAAAACTTATTGCAGAATGGGTTTCTGCCAACTTCACGTCATTTTAGACGGGAAGCCGCCGCGGCGGC
>CAJGDZ010000033.1 GCA_904502055.1 uncultured Clostridia bacterium
CAAAGTGCTTCATCCGTTTTTCTCCTTTGTGGGTTCTGTTTTTCTTATTATAATACGAGAAAACACCATTGTCAAGGAGATAAATTGAAGTTTATCGGTGTGTTTTGTCTGTAAAGGAGAACGGTCGCTTTTGAAAAAGCTCCGCAAAACTTTCCCTTACAGGCAAAACGGCTACGCTTGGTATGGAGCCCGAACGATAACGCGAAAACAACGTGTAGTCCGTTATCCGAGTCATGTTGAGACCTTCTCACGCGTGTGAAGGTCTCAGTCGCGCGAGGTCTGCAAGCCGAAAAGAGAGCAAGCTCTCTTTGTCGGATTGCCGACCTTGCGCTGACGGAAAGCCGCCGCGGCGGCTTCCCGTCTAAAATGACGTGTAGTTGGCAGAGACCCATGCTGCCAAAGTTTTCGCCCAGCCTTTTTCAAAAGGCTGGCCGCCGGAGGCACGTATTCCTCCCCGATAAATCAAAATTTAAAAGGAAAAAGCCATACCGTGCGGTATGGCTTTTTGGGAGGGATTACATATGGATGCGAGCCACGCGGCCCCAGGGGGGCTGTACCTCGTCGTTGTTGAGAAGCCAAAGGACAGGGATGTCCATTGCCAGCGATTCGCGGGGGAAGGGGGCGTAGCCGTCGGTGAGGATGACGATGCTGGCCGGCGGTCTCTCCATATGGCGTGCGACGTACTCGAAGATGATCTGAAAGTCGGTGCCGCCACCGCCCGCCGGGTGAATGACGCGGAACTCCTCCTCACTTGTAAAAGGCTTTGGCTCGATGATGGCGGCGTCGAAGAAGCCCAGCCAGCCCTTCAGGCGTCCGTCAAACTGGTCGATCGCGCCCTTGATCTCGGAGTAGGCCGCGGCGACCATGCTGTCGGACATTGAGCCCGACGTGTCGACCATAAAGAGCACGTCCTCCACCATATCCTCCTTGTCGTTGAAATCGTGCAGGAGGAAGGGGCTGTCGGCAAAGCGTCGGTCGGGGGGCACGAAGGAGTAGTCCACGACCTCCTCCTGGATAAATTCGCTCAGCACCGTGCGCCAATCGGTCTGGGCGGGGCGAAGCTGCTCTAAGAGGCGCTTGGCAAAGAGGGGGAGCAGACCGCGCTCGTTTGAGGGGTCGCGCACCGAAATGGAGGCCGCGGCGTCCTCCAAACGCTTGGCCCAGACGTCACGGAGTGCCTCGTCCTCCTCGGCCTGCGAGCCCCAGCGCGAGTGGTCGTCCCAAAGGGAGCCATCGGACGTACCCGTGGCCGACTCTTTCTCGGTTCCGCCGCCCTTGCCCTTGCTCTTGCCTCCGTTCCCGTTTTTGCCGTCCTCGTCGCTTTCGCCTCCGTCTCCGCCTCCGTCACCGCCCTTGTCGGCCGCCTTTTTTTGGGGCCTTGGGGTGTGCGGCAGCATTTCGTAGACCTGCTCGGCGGTGTACTCATACCCCTCCTTGCCGTCGGGCGCGAGGTGCATGGCCTCGCCGTGCTCGACCAGCGTGATGGTAGAGAGATCCATGCCGTTTTCCAGCAGGATGTTGGAGTTGACCACGATGTCGCAGGCAACGTTGAAGGTGTTGGGGTCGCGGTCGCTTTGGCGCAGACAGTGCTGAAGCACCACGTGCAGGATCTCGTGCATCATAACGAAATCCAGCTCCGAATCCGAAAGGCCATCCAGAAAGTCTGTGCCGAAGATGATGCGAACGCCGTCGGTGCAGGCGGTGGGTACCTCCTCATCTACCGAAAAGCGCATATGCATCAGAAGAAGGCCGTAAAAGCCGTGATGACAGAGTATGCGCATACGGGAGAGCAGCAGCCTTTGGACATAGCCGCGGATCTTATCCTCAGTGAGAGCCATTGATCAGCTTTCCTTTCGTTCTCAGCCACTTGGCGAATTCGGGAATGTGTATGAGCGTTTGCTTGTAGTCCTTGTCGATATACATATAATCTCGCAAAAGAAGCGCGGAGAAGTCGGGCGACATCTGCGTGGCGTAGGCGATGGAGTTCTCGATGCGCGAGAGGTCGTCCTTGTATTCGCGCGCACGGGCGACCATAGCGCTTGTCAGCGCGTACATGGCATCAGTGGTGGTGGGAAGGGGAGGGCGTTTGCCACGGAAGATGTCCTCCACGTCGGGAAGCTCGGCGTATACACGCGCCCACGTGCGGAATTCCACCGCCACGCCGCAGCCCACAAGGCCGGCGATCAGCGTATACATCTTATCCACGTCGCCGTCCACGCCGCACAGAAGCTTGCTGACCATCTCCCACGAACGCGGCGTGGCAAAGGCCAGCTCATCCTTGGTCGGGTCAAAGCCCATCAGATGGTTTTGGCGGAAGGACAAAAAGCCCAGCACCTTTTCGTGAATGCCGTGCGAGATCGCCCACTGCTTCCAGGCCTCAAAGCTTCCCTCCACCTCAAGGTGAAGAAGTCGGTTGGCCAGCGCCTTCGGCATCTTGAAGGCGACGGATTTGTCGGTCGTGCGGTTGCCTGCCGCGATGACGATGCAGTTGTCGGGCAGGCGGTGCTCGCCCACCACGCGATCCAGCGTGATCTGATACGCGGCCGCCTGCACCGACTGCGGCGCGGCGGAGATCTCGTCAAGGAAGAGCAGATTGACCACGTTCTCCGAATCGTCCATCTGGAAGATCTGCGGCTTCAGCCATACCGCCAGCGTCTTGTCCGCGTTGGCGGTGGGGATGCCGCGCAGGTCGATGGGGTTGAAGAGCAGAAGGCGCACATCGGTGACCGAAACGCGCTTGCCGGTACGCTCGCCGATGGCGGCCGCCACCTGCCGCACCGCCTGCGATTTACCCACGCCGGGAGGGCCCCACAGCATAACGGAGGGGATCTCCCCGGCGGACATTCCGCCAAGGAGGGCGGTGCTGTACATATGGGTCAGCTCCTCGACCAGCCTTCCCACGGAAAGGGAAGGAATGTTGGAAAGTTTGATGTCGCTCATTGCTTATTTACCCCCAATTTCTTATCCAGAATTTCAAGTTTTCTTTGCGTTTCCTCGATGCGTTCGGTGTAGTCCTCCTTGCGCGCGAGCTCCTCGCGAAGGGCGGTCTGCTTGGCGTACAGATCCGAAAGTGCGTCCCGAAGCTTTTGCAGATGCTCGGGAAGCTTGTCCAGGTAATTGTCGATTCGGCTCAGGTTGCCCGTCTCGGTGTCGCCCATTTCGACGTAATAGCGCCCCTTAGCTCTCAGCCAGACAAACGGCTTGTCCTCGGTCATGTTGGTCGGCAGGACGATCTCAAAGCCGCGGTAGGTCAAAAGCACGCTCTCCGATGGCATCAGCACGTTGCTCTTGAGTGCGGCAAAGAGGCGTTCGCGAACAAATTTTCTTTTTTCTTTGTCTCTTTCGGGACACTCTTTCGCGGTGTTGGCCACATCTTCTGCGGCCTTCTCGATCACCTCAAGCTGATGCGCGATGCGCGCTGGCAGCTCCGAAAGCTCCTTCTCCAGCCGCAGACGCGTTTCGACGCCCTGGCGGTGAAGGGAAAGCAGACGGGAGAGCTCGTTGGCGGTCTCCACGCGCTTCTTGACCAGCGGATTGCCCACGGCCAGCGCCTTGACCTCGGCATAGCTCAGCACCGTGTCCTCGACGTCGGCGCCGCTTCGCTCGGACAGCGAGCCGGAAAGCAGCTCGGAGATAAAGCGCTGCTTGGTCTCCAAAAGCTGCCAGGAATAGGCATCAAAGCTGCCTTCGGTGATGTAGCGGTAGATCTCCACCTCTTGGTTTTGGTTTCCTTGGCGGAGAATGCGTCCTTCGCGCTGAACCATGTCGGCGGGGCGCCATGGGATGTCCAGGTGGTGCAGGGCGATCAGCCGATCCTGCACGTTGACACCGAGTCCCAGCTTGAAGGTGGAGCCGATCAGCACGCGGATCTCACCGCGACGCACCTTGGCAAAGAGCCGCGTGCGCTGTGCCTCGGTGTCGGCGTCGTGAATGTAGGCAACCGTGTCCGCAGGCATTCCCATCGCACACAGCAGCCGCTTCAGCTCATCGTAGATGTTGAAGCCGCTTTTGGGTGTGGAGGAGTCGCAGAAGACCAGCTGGGTGCTTTTTTGCGCGTGCGTCTTCTGATAAATGTCAAACACACGCCTTGCGCACTGTGCCACCTTGGAGCGATCGGTGAAGAGCGCGGTGGGGTCGGCCAGACGGAGGTCAAGGGCGGCCTTCCGTCCGTCGGTGGTGATCTTGAGCATATTGTCATCCTTGCGGCTGACGGTGCCGCCTCGGACGAGCTCGGCGCGTTCGGAGATGTCTTCAAGGTACGCGGCAAACGGGTCGGTCTTCGGAATGAGGACGTCGCTGTAGCCGTCAAATGCGGGGATGTCCGCGCTGCCGCTTGCGGGGTGGAAATCCGCGATGGAGGACAAAAGCGCCGTCAGCTCGGGCAGGTTGTGAAAGCGGGCAAAGCGGGTGGCCAGACGGTAGCTGTTTGTGTCCACGTCGATCTCAAAATCGGTCACCTTCTCGGCAAACATACCGATCCAGCTGTCAAAGCTTTGCAGATCGAGAAGCGCCAGCTCACCGCTCTGCAGGTATTTCTGCATCACAAAGGCATCGGTGATGGAGTTGGTGATGGGCGTGCCCGTGGCCATCACCACGCCGCCGCCACCGTTTAGCTTTTGGATCATATGCACCTTATCCATCATATCGCGGCACTTCTTGGAGCCGCCTGCGCTGATGCCAAGAACCTTGTCCGCTTTTGTCTCTATTGGTACATTTTTATAATTGTGTGCCTCGTCTACAAAGAGGCGTGTAATTCCGAGTTCGTCAAAGTGTATCCATTGGGACAATTCGTCAAGTGAGGAAGCAAGCTCCTCCAGCTCCTTTTTGAGCGCCTCCTCACGCCGTTTCATAGCGGCAGTGATCCGTCCCTTGCGCTTTTCGGCATCCCGCAGAGCCTGCTTGGCCTCGCTCAGCTTTTGCTTGTAGAACGCCTTGGAAAGGGGGATGCGCTCAAAGCAGCTGTAAGCCATAATGACGCCGTCAAGGTCGCGGTCGCGGATAGCGGCGAGGGTTTGCTCACGCCGATCGGCGGTGAAATCCTTCGGCCCCACGCACATCAGCTTGGCCGAGGGGTACATGGTCATGAAGATGCTTTGCCACTGTCCCACGAGATTGTTGGGCACCACGTAAAGATTCTTTTCGGACAGTCCCATACGGCGCAGCTCCATACCCGCGGCGATCATGATGTAGGTCTTGCCGCTTCCCACGTCGTGCGCGAGAAGTGTGTTGGGTGAGAACAGGATGCGCGCCACGGCGTTCTTCTGATAGGGGTACAGGTGCACGTCCCTTGAGAGCGTGGGCAAGGTCAAAAACGAGCCGTCGAAAATGCGGCGGCGGACACAACCGTAGCGGCTGTCAAAGATGGTCTCCAGACGTTCCTTTCGCTTCTCGTCCTTCCATACCCACCGACGGAAGCTCTCGATCATCTTCTGTTGCTTTTCGATGGCCAGCAGCGTCTCCTCGCGGTTAAGCACGCGCTTTTTGCCGGTCGGGGTGCCGGGGGCGGCCACCTCGTCGGTGACCGAGACGGACTTCATATTGAGCGTGCGTTCAAGGATGTGCAGCGCGGCCAGCCGCGGCGTGCCGTAGGTGCTGGTAGAGGCGACACTGCAGCGGCGGCTGTAGTGGGCCTTGTTCGGGATCTCCCAGGTTCCGGTCAGCTCGTCGTACAGTGCACCGGAGTAGGGACTTCCGCGCATACGGAGCATATAGGTGATAAAATCGTCGATGATGTCGGCGGGCACCCAGGGAGAGCCGAGCGTGACGTAGATGTTCCGAGAGCCAACGGGAGCAGGCATCACGCGCTCGATGGCGCGGAGGTTGTCCTCAAAGTGTCCGTGATAGAGGCGGTTGGCCTCATCGGCCTTCTTCCACTTGCGCATCAGGTTGCCCGACAGATATTCCTCGGCAGTTTCCCAGCCCCGGTAGAAGCACTCCTCCCAGGTCTCGGGGTTCTGGTAGATCGAGCCGCGAAGGGCGGTGATGACGGTCTTATAGTCCTCGCCCGTGATCGAGGAGATGTATTCGATGTCCACGCGCGCCAGATTGGTGAGCGAGAGAATGAGCGCGTCGGGGATGCTTTCGGCGTGCACGCCCTCGGTGCGCGGGTCGGTGTCAAACGCGTTCTCCCAGTCCATCGGGAGATCCATACAGGTGACGGCCTCGACGTGAAGTGCCTCGATCTCGGCCTCGGCCGCCTTGCGTGCTTCCTCCTCCCGGCGGCGCTTCTCCGCCTCCTCGGCCGCCTTGCGTGCTTCCTCCTCTCGGCGGCGCTTCTCCGCCTCCTCGGCCGCCTTGCGTGCTTCTTCCTCCCGACGGCGCTTCTCCGTCTCCTCGGCAACACGGCGCTCCTCAAGCGCTCTTGCCTCGGCCTCGGTACGGCGCGCCTCCATGGCGCATTCAAGGGAGGATTTCTCAAGCAGAGTGCGGATCTCTTCCTCGCGGCGCTCCTCTGCCGCCTGTCGCTCGCGTTCTGCCTGCTCACGCCTTTGGGCCTTGCTGCGGATGTTGGTCAGGCGGTCAATGAGTGTGGTGAGCGCCTCGGAGGAGGGAGCCTTGCTCGCCCGCTCGGAAAGAGCTTTTAAAATTTTATCAAAGGCAGAGGGCTTGCCCCCTCCGCGCGGTGTGTTGGAATTTCCCATGCTGTGTCCTCACTTTCCCTGTGTTTTAGGCGCATCAAACGGGTGCTTGGGGAAATTACCCCATTATGTTTTTATTATAACAGAGAATGTGTGTAAAAAAAAGGACATGATTTGCCTTTTCCGACATTTTTGCGGAATGCCGGTCGCGGCGCAATGGGCTCGGATCGCGCAGGCCCTCTATGCGATACGGTCGGGTCTTCCGTTGAAAATGGACGAGACGGTGACCGTTATGTATCCCGTTTCCATCGTACGGGCGGCGGTGATCGGAGAGATCTCGGTCGTTGACGGTATGCTTACCGTCTCCGAAAATCGATAAGATACAGGAGGAGCAGATATGGCAACATATATGGGCTTTAAGCCCGCCAACACAACTCCGTATTATTTTATAAGCTATTCCACAGAGGACAGTGACAGGGCGGCGGAGTATTGTCGCCGTATGCGGCAGGACAACCGCATGGAGGAAGAGCGGCCCGCCTCTGCCGAGGTACCTGCCGAAAAAGCGACGGAGCCTGCGGTCGAGACCGACAAGAAGAGCACGTCAGCCCGGAAAGAAGTCCGGGGATACCAGCGAGGAAGAGCAACGCCTCTCCGACCCGCGCGACCTCAATGTTTGCAAGCATAATGAAGTCGCGCAGGCTCCTTCCGACGCCTACTCGGCGTCACCTCCCTCTCGGAGGGAGGCAATGATCACAACCCGTTTACGGGTGGCAAGTAACAATTGCACGGCCGGCAGGCCAATAAAAAGCGCACTTGTGCGCCGCCGGTGATCTTCGGGCTATGCCCGAAAAGGAAATCCCCCCGTTATACGGGGGGATTTTTATTGGTTATTTAAAATTTCATCAAATGGCATCTTGAAGATATGCTTCAAGTTATTCTTCAAGTTATTCTTCAAGTTATTCTTGTTCTTCCTCGTCGGATTCCTCCGCACCGTTTGCTGTCACCTTCTTTTTGGAGGATACGCTGACAACGATGGCCGCCACCGAGGCAATCAGCGCAACAAACGAAACGATCATGGACAGCGAGCCCTCGCCGAAGATGGAGCCTACGCCTGCCACGCCGTCAAAGGAAGCAAGGCTGCGATCGTTGAAGGTAGCATCTCCAAAATCGCACGTGTTGAAGTTTATCCGGCTTGATGTGTCGAGATAGAATGTATTATGTTCTTTATATCTGGTGTTTCCGGAGAACGTGCAGTCGGTAAAGCTACCGGTCGCCTTTCCGTCACCGCCAAAAACACCGCGTGTGTTGTCTGTGAAGGTGCTGTTTGTCACCTCCGTATGGCCGTCATCGTTGAAGATGACGTATCTGCAGCCGTTAAAGTTGCAGATGGAGTTTTTCATTCGGAGGGTGCCCGAGCGGATATACAACAAATCGAAGCCGTTGAACACCGTAGTGCCGTTGTCGTCAAACTTACAATTATCCACGTCCAGAATACTTGAAGAGCCTTCTGAGAGAATAAGCATGCCACCGGAAACGTTGGCACTTTCATCATTGTTTTTGATAATGGTACAATCCTTCATTGAAAGAGTACTGTCGGTCATATAAACCGCAAGACCATAGGGATACGATGACCCGATATATTTATTGTTCGAGATATCAACGCCGCTAAGGCTTGCGTTTGCATCTTCCAGGTAAAGAACGCCGTAGGATATACCGCGGAATGACAAGGATTCGGTAAGCTTGTTGTTAGAAAGGCTGCCGCCGTTCATTGTAAGAGTTGCGTCGTCGTAAACGGCAATGGCGCCGCCGTCATCGTTCTGTACCGTATTGCCGTCAACGTGCACGTTGTTCAGCGTTACGTTTGCATCGCTGCAGATATGGATACCGCCTGCGCCGTTATTGCTGAAGCCGCCGGTGATGGTACCGTCATTGATCGTAAGGTTGGCACCCGAGGCAACGTAAATAACCTCACCGTCTTCCCTTACCTCGGTAAGACCGCGGTTGATGGTGTGGCCGTTCATGTTGAGCGTGACCGGCTTGCCCGCGGGAACGAAGATGGTATTTTCGCTGAAGCCGTCACTCAAAGTGCCAAACACACCGTTCACCGCGTTCCAATCCTTATAAAGATCAACGGTAATGCCGGTGATCATATCGGACCTGTCAAGAGCATCCATTGCGTAATTCCAGCCGTAATCAAAGAACTTAAAGCCGAACTTCTCGACCTCTCCCCATTTCGTGAGCACGGTTACACTGATCGCAGTCTCGTCCATGGAAAGATCGGTATATATGATATGCATATTTTCCGCATCGTCAAACTTGGAATCACCAAAGGAGCAATCGTAAAACGTTATTTCGTCAAAATCACCGCTGAAGGCTCCGTAGGTGGAATCGTTGTTATCGAACGTACAGTTGTCGAAGTAATTCTCCAGGCCGGTGCCTACGCTGAAATTGCCGGTCTGCATTACTCTGTAGGTGTTATCCGTAAATTGCGAATCGGAGATCTGGAAGGAGGAATATAAAAAGAGGTCAATTACCGTAGACCGATTGTTACTGAACGTACAATCTTTTGCTATTAATTTACTGCCTTCAAGCTCGAGCACTTTGGTGGTGGTGTTATTGGTAAAGGTGGATTTGCTTGCCGTTATCGTGCAATCGTTGGCGAAAATGGCAGAATCGCATTTTCCGTTTCCGTCAAAGATACACTGATCGATCTCAATTTCACACTCGTCGGCATAAATTGCCGCGCCTTCGCTTTGCGCATTGTTATTTTTGAATTCAACGCCGTTGAAGGTAGCACTGCCGCCCGAAATGTAAACGGCACCGCCGTGAAATACGTAACTTGTTCCGGTAGTTACATTGTTATCAAAGCTACCGCCGTTCACGGTAAGCGTTGTGCCGTAGTAAGCGGCGATGCCGGCACCGTCGTCATCGTCTACACGGTTGCCAACGATATGTACGTTGTTCAGCGTTACGTTTGCGCCCTCGATGTAGAGACCGCCGCCCTCGCTGTTGCTGTAGCCGCCCGTGATGGTACCGTTGTTGATGATAACGTCGGCGTCATCGTTGATAAACATAACCTCGCCGTCGTCCTCGTCCTTGGTAAGACCGCGGTCGATGGTATGACTGTTCATGTTGAGGGTTACTTTTGCGCCTGCGGGGATGTAAATGGTATCATTGTCAAAGCCCTTGCCGTTGATCCAGTCGTCGCTGAACTGACCGTCCTTGTTGGCTTCCCAGTCGGTGTGGAGATCGACCACGATGCGCTCGTAGCCGTTTTCCTTCATCTCGTCCTCGTCACCGGCAAGCTTCATGGCGGCGTTCCAGCCGTCCTCAAAGTTACCGTAGCTGCCGATCACCACGGGCTTGCCTTTTACGATCGCGCTGATGGTAAGCACGTCGCTTGCGGCAAATGCGGTAACGCAAAGCATAGCCGCCAGCAGGCAAACCGTCATAAGAATTGCCAAAAATTTCTTCATAGGTCATTTTCCTTTCTGTTTTTTGGTACTGACAGTACTTTTCATTTTTGCAACAACAGACTATCATATGAAGCGTTACAAAGGTGTTACAAATCGGGGAAAAATCAAAAATATTTCAAATTTCTTCGAAAATAAAAGCCGCCCGCCCCCCGGCGATACGCTTCTTTCTCTGCTTTGAGCAAATTTCAGAGATGAAAAGATGACCGCCTTCATCTGAAGCACCTCTCAAAAAAACGGACACATCATGGTGGATCCCTCCAAAATGATGTGTCCTGCTTTTGTAAAAGCCTTGAATAGCACAAGGGGAGCCTTCTAGAAGGCTCCCCTTGATGTTTTATGCCTTGAATGCTTCTTCAACGGCAACGGAAACCCGGGCGGTCATACCGGGCCTCGGGGTTGTTACCTGCGCCGATGAGACCCATTATTTCAACAAATGGATACAAGATAAGAAAACGTGAGAGTATCACGGTTCGCCCACTATTGTTTTATTGGGGTTTACAAAAGCGAAAAAAGGTGATATAATAAAAAAACGAACAATTGGAGTCTGTGTTTCTTGGGACGCTGACTTCGGTTGGCGCACATTTTATTTCCATCAAAATTTAAGGAGGAGAACCATGTTTACCAACAATTTCAATGCAGAACATTCCATCAAAAAATGGGCTGCCATTATCCAAACTGGCGGCAATGTCTTTCTGGTTTTATGCATACTCGCAGCCTTCATAATACTGTGTGTTGATGCTGAGTACCTTTGGTGGATTTCGCTGATTGTGCTTGGCGATGGTGTACTTACCTTTTTTGCTGCCCGTTTTTACTCAACTATGATTTGGGGCTTTGGTGACGTAGTGGGCAATACAAAAAAGCTGGCTGGTGGTACGGCGGCTCCGATCGACCAGTATGATGAAACAGTGCTTCCCGAGCTTTGAGCGGTGATGATATGAACAAAAGATACATAAGAGTTTTCTCCGGTGATAAAAACTTATATCTGGAAGGCGCGCCAATTATCATTTGCGCAAGTGTTCTTTTGAAGGATACGGCAACCGGCGTGATGCTCGCACAATTAAAATTTCGAAATGTAAGTGGAAAAAGCATTTCTTATGTTAGAGTTGCCATTACTCCGTTTGATGCTATAAAAATGCCTCTTGGTAAACCAATTTCATTCGAGTATTTGGATCTTTTGGCATCCGATAAACAAGAATTTGGTTCGAGAAAGCCGCTTCCGCTTCCCAACGCCTCTACCCGCTCCTTCTGCGTGTGCGTTACGCATGTTGGTTTTGCCGATGGCTCGGTTTGGTCTTCAGAGCAAACCGATTGGCAAAGTGCAAAGGAAGATTCAGCCATTATGAAAACGATTGAGGCTGAAGATACCTATAAAGCCGCGAGTGAACTTTTAGACCGCAAGAGAACAGCAGATGTGGAGAAAGCGAAAAAGCTTTTTGAAAGTCTCCAAGCACGAATGGATGTTGCTGCAGAAATTCAGATGTGCAACAAAAGGCTTGCTGAACTTGAGGAGATAGCTAAGGCAGAAGAAATACAATGGGAAAAGAACAAAAAAACAATTAGGCGTTCTGCCATTTTTGTGGGGGCGGGAATTCTTTTGGTTGTTCTTGGTTTTTGGATACATTCTCTCGTTTCAGCTTGGAGCGGAAATTACAAGGCATATATCACTCGAAAAGGAATTGAAGAGTTTAGCATTCCCGACGGTGTGACAAGCATAGACGCATATGCGTTCCAAGATTGCGACACTCTCATAAGCATAACGATTCCTGATAGCGTGACAAGTATTGGCGATGGTGCATTTTACGGTTGTTCAAGCCTTACAAGTGTGACGATTCCCGATGGTGTGACAAGCATTGGCGAGTGGGCGTTCTACGCTTGCGATGACCTCACGAGCATAACGATTCCCGACAGTGTGAAGAACATTGGCAAGGGGGCGTTTTACGGTTGTGATAATCTCACGAGTGCGACGCTTCCCACACAGGCGATTGAATATGTTCCTAAAGAAAGTTTGCAAACCGTAGTAATAACGAGCGGAAAAAGCATCGATGACAAGGCGTTTTACGATCGCGATACTCTTAGGAGCATAACGATTCCCGATGGTGTGACAAGCATTGGCGAGATGGCGTTCTACTCTTGCGATGACCTCACGAGCATAACGATTCCCGATGGTGTGGCAAGCATTGGCGAGTGGGCGTTCTACGCTTGCGATGACCTCACGAGCATAACGATTCCCGACAGTGTGAAGAACATTGGCAAGGGGGCGTTTTACGGTTGTGATAATC
>CAJGDZ010000034.1 GCA_904502055.1 uncultured Clostridia bacterium
AAGAGCAATGCCGAGAAAGGTTTTTCGAGTCATTTTGGTTCTTCACGCTAAAGCGTGAAGAACATTTACGCCGCGAGCCTCGATACGGAAAAGAGAGCTCGCTCACTTTTCCGTATCGTGACTCACGGCTCAAAATGACGTGTAGTTTGTGCAGACCCATTCAGCAAAAGTTTTTGTGGAACTTTTTTCAAAAAGTTCCCCGCCGGAGGCACGTTTCCCTTGCAAACAAAACAGACCGACAAACTTCAATTTACAAAAGAAGGCTGAGCCGTACGGCTCAGCCCCTTTTTTATCGGTACATATCGAGGATCTTCTGTCTCTCGGCAGGGATCTCCTCGGTGATGGCGGTCACCGCCACGCAGAACTTGTCGTACAGCTTGTCCGAAAGCGTGCTGTCCTCGTCGATCAGAAGGATCGACGCGAGGTAGGCACTCACCGCGTACACAAAGCGTGCACAGAGCGGAAAGCGCTCGGAAAGCGGCAGACACAGCTCGGTGTCGGGCGCGAGCACCTGCTCATCAAGCTTGAACGCCCGACGGTAGTGCACGTCCAGCATACGAAGCTCCGAAACGGCGTTGGCAAGAATGTAGGGCGCGCGCTCAAGATAATCCTCTGTGCGCGCATCGTCCGGCTCGATCTCACCGATCAGCCGAAGCGCCTTTTTGTAGATCTGACTGCAAAGCACGAAAATCACGCTCCCATATCCACGTTGATTCTCACCATCTCGGTGGGGTATACCACCTTCATGCCGTAAAGGTACAAGCCCTTGACCGCATCGGCAAAGAAGCCCTCGGGGCGGTACGCCTCGATCTTCTGAAGCTGTTGCGCAAACGCGATGGCGCGCTTGGTACGGGCAATGCAACGGTGATACGTCTTGCCGCCCTCCTCGTCAACCGCGATGTTGCCCGAAACGTAGACCTTGCAGCCCATAATGCTGCCAAGACAACCGTTTTCCAGCATCTCGTTGTTGTTGGTAACCAGCTCCATCTTATCCTTGAAGAGGCGAGCCGCCACGTCGGGCGATACCTCGAAGACCACCTCGGAGGAGTCGGTCACGTTGTTCTTGTAGAGAATATTACGAGCCTCAATAAAGGGATTGAGCAAATTCTCCTCGGTGGCCGCCGTTACGTCAATGCTGTTTGCCGCATCGGCGTGAAGCGCAAGCACCTCGCGATCCGCTACGTTGGCAAGACCTCTGGCGGCGTTCTTCAGAGCCGCGCCCATCAGCTTGGGCGATGCCTGCACGCGATTGACGTCGTCGATCATAAAGTTGAAGTATCTGGCGTGGTCGATGCTCATGCTGCGAACCGAGTCGCTGAGAATGTCAGGATCGCCGATGGTGGCATTGGGCGTGTAGCTCTGAATGTTCACGTCGCCGATGCCGACGATCTTGACCTCCGAGCCAATGCCCGCAATGTCTCCCTCAAACTCGCGATTGCAGTTCTTGACCGCAATGCACTGACCCACAAGTCCCTCATACAGCGTCTCGCTCCAGATGGTAGGAATAAAATTAGCAACACTCATTGTTCATATTTCCTTTCTTTGTTTTTATTTCCAATGCTTCATGGATTCCATGATTTTTTTGTAGTTTTTGTGGACTTCCTTTTGCGACATCTCCCTCACCTCGGCGGGCGAATAGTATTCGCCGCCTCCGCTTTCGTTCATGCCGCGCCAGGAGCCCTCGGCGCTCCTTTTTCCGACCGCCGCGCGATGCGCCTCGCGTTTTTCATACAGTGCATACGCTGCCGCCAAAGGCACGCCGCCGTCCACCGCTTCCCTCACCTCGCTGGGCAAGGCGGACAGCGGTACGCTCGGGAAAAGAAGACAAAACTCGTCAAGCTCCCCGCGTGAACGCGCCTGAAGCTCACCAAGACGCGCCACCTCGCTCCGAAGCCGCTCGATCTCGGCTTCAAGCGCCATGCGGTCACCCTCTGCATTCTCCGGGGGCATAGCCGCCTCGGCTTCGTTCACCTCGGCCGCCTCGACCTCGGTCATCTCCGGATTTTCATTCTCGTTCATTCGGTGTCACTCCTTCCGTGTGCTTGGCCAGAAGCGCTCTGCGCGAGGGCAGAATGCCGTCCGGCAAATGCTCAAGGTAATCCTCAAGCGTGATAAAGCCGCCGTCAAGCAGCTTGTCCAAAAGTCCAAGCGTTGCCGATGCACTATAGCGCTCAGATTCGCCTACGTCCACTCTCGCACGAATCAAGCAGCTCCTCAGAAGCGCAAAATCCACGCGGCCCGAGCGCGTTTTTTCCCCCTCGCAATAGGCCAGAAGGCGGTCGCTCGGATAATACGCGCACATCATATCGATCCAGATGTTGGCGATATCCTCGATGCATTGCGAGAGCGCGCTTTCAATGCGCCCGAGCGAAAGCTTGGAGGACTCGCGAAGCGCGAGAATGGCGCTCGTGTTGGTGGGCGCGGTATTGCCCAGCGCCGTTTCGGTCGCGCCCATCAGCTCCTTGATGGTGGAAAGCGCGTTTTCGATCAATTGAAGATATCCGCTCTCCATTTTCCCGGGCGGGATGACGTCCACCGTGTCCGACACGTTGGGCGCGCCTACCACCGCAATGGCCTCACCGACCGCGCCACTCCATTCGGGAATGCGGCTCTTGTCATAGATCACCTTGGAGAAGGCGCTGTCGGTCATATGCTTCATCATCATCGCATAGGCGCGGTTGATGTATTTCTGCCCGGGAAGCATTTCGCTTACGGGCGAGGCACCGTGAAAGCAATTCTTGGCGCGGCTCCAGTTGAAGTAGGCCACGGGATAAAGCTTGCACTCGGTCGCGATGCGGCAAAGCACGCATTCCCTGACCGATTTTTCATATACCACCTTTCCGTTTTCACGGAAAAAGCGGACGAGATAGGTGGCCTTTCCGTCGCCGCCGTCCGAAAGCTCGCTTGTGGCATAATCCCCCGCACCGTCCGCATAATCGTCGTCCGGGCGGATCTTTGCGATCTCGCGCTCACCAAGCCCCAGCTTCCTCGCCTCGCGCCGAAGTGAGTCCACCGACGCGCGCCCCGCCAGCAGCACGTACTCCTGCGACTGAATGTCGGCGCGGTTCATGTCGGCCACAAAGAGATTGACCGAATCCAGCGTCTGCACGGCAATGTCTCCGCGGTAGCGACCGCCTTCGGCCTCGGTATCCCAGTAGCAGTACGCCACGCCGTCGCCCGAGATGGCCGCATCCTGCAAAAGCGTGTAAACAAGATCGTTCATACGGCACTTTTCCCAGCGGTAGGCCGCGTTTTGGTTCATCAGCGCCAGTGCCTCCTTGATCTGCTGAGCCGCCTTTCCCTCCCCCTTAAAGGGGAGATCCTCATCGGTGTACGAGATGGTGTAGCGGTCTGCCGCAACCGAGCAGACCAAAAAATCGATCACGCGTCGCACCACGTTAAACACGGGCTTGGGGAGATTTTCGGTATTCACACCGTGCCACTGGTCGCCACGGTAAAAGCGCTCGTTCTCGCGTACACGCTCGTACAGCCCCAGACGCCGCTTGTGATCCTTTCCGTTTTCATATAATTTCCATGTAGATGTTATCATTTCTTTCCTTTCTGTGCCAGAAGCTCTGCACGGTAAATTCGCTCGCGCGCTTGGCCAAGGGCGCGGAGCGTAAGCCTTGCCGCGCGGAATCTTCCCGTGGGAAGGCGGCAATCGTAAACGCCCGCAGGCACGGGTTGCTTGCCCGAGATCCTTTCCTGACCAAGCAACGCGCCGTCACCCAGTGACAGCTCAAGCTCGCCGTCCGTCAGCGAAGCGGTGATCACAAGACTCTCTGCTCGCTTGTCTGCACTCGCGTCACCAAAATCCAGCCAACCGCTTTCAAAGACCGCCTCAATGGGGTGATCACCGTCAGCCAGTCGGTCAAGCGTAAGTGCATCGTCAAACACAAGCACCTCACCGCCCGACGAAAATCCCACGCCGTCCCCAAAGGCAAACAATTGCTCGGCTCGAACGCCGCCATAGCAGTACCACGCCTTGCGCTCGGGATCATACAAAAGGATGCGATCCGCACCTCTTGCCGCAAACCAGAGCTCGCCACGCCGATGATGATAGCAAACGCTTACGTCGGTGCCCCCGGAGAAAAACGGCTCAACGGCATCCGACAGACGCGTGCTTTCGCATTCCTCCAGAAGGTCGGGATCGACGTGAAGGCGGTACACGCCGCCCCGCGATACCGTAATGGGAGCCGCCGTTCCCGTCATCACCGTCGCGCCTCTTGCGCTGCATCCGATTTGATGGCAAACCGGCGAGAAAAGAATGTCCTGCCCCGCCACCTCGTCCATCACCTCGCTTGCCCAAAGCGAGGATGGGAAAAAGAGAAGCATACGGTCCTGGCATCGGCAAATGGCCGTGATGGGCTCACCGTTGCCAAGGGAGCGCCCGCGCCCCATCGGCACGTACAGACCGCACGAGAGCGGGAAAAGCGATCGGTCACGCGCAAGCACCGCGGCACTCCGTGGCTCGGTAACAAAAAACCTCGTACTGTCCTCCCCATCAAAGAAAAAGACTCTGCTGTTTTCAAAATCCTCATACACCGCCGCACGGCGGCAGGAGGAAGGCGTGCTTTCCGTATATCCGTCCGTCGCAATCGTAACCGACACCTCGATCTCCGAGGCGTAAATAAGCTCCGAGAAGCGAATGGCATCTCCGCCGCTCGTAAGCTGATAGCGCGAGCTGCTTAGCTTGACACCGTCCGCAAGGATCCAGTCGATCGCTTCCACGCCGAAGCCGATCTGTATCTGTCCCACCGACTCGCTCGCCCGAAAATGAAGGCGAACGTGCGGCGAGAGCATATTGAGCGGCTCGTTTACGATGTGGTCCTCGGTCGTAAAGGTGCTCCAGTTTCTGCCGTAAAGCGGCGTGTAGCCGTGCACGTTCACGGCCACGCCGTTGCCCTCATAGCGATAGATGCCCTTGCCATCCAGAAAATAAAGCCGTCCGCCAAGCAAAAAGCTGCCAACCTCGCCCTCCTCGGTCAGAAAGCAGGGCGTGGAAATCGTCTCGCCGTTCTTGCGAATGCGATACAGCGTGCTCCCCACCACCGCCAGGATGACGTCCTCGCCCCCGTCGGGAAAGGAGCAGATGCCGCGCACGGCAAGGGGGAGCGAGGCAAGATGGCGTATGCCCTCACGCTTTTCCAAGGAGCCGTCGGCCAGCACGCGGAAATTGTCCAGACGGCAGGACGTTTTCCCGCGCGAGGACACCCCAAGCCCCGAAAAGCCGTCAAAGACCTCACGGCAAACCGTATTGTTGTTCATACTCATAAGGTTCCTTTCTCTTAATCAAATAAAAAGCTGCGTTTTGGCTTTTCCTTTCCGAAAAAGCCGGAAAAAGGGTCGCTCGGATTGGTGTCGGCAAACGCGGGAAGCCGACTCATCAGCGCATACCTTAGCGCCTCGGGCGCATGCGTCACCGCGTGCGGCTCACTTGCCGCATCCTCGGCACGCGTACGGTCGCACAAAAGCGCCGACATCGAATGGATGAGCGTCGGACAGGCACGCGAGATGTGAAGCCTTGGATGCTCCCCCGCGAGATACTCCCTCACCACACGCCAACCGGGCACACGCCGGTCATCGGCCGCCACCATCGGCGGCATCCCCGGCACACTCTGCATAATTTCCACGCCGCTTTTTCCGCTGTCCTGACGCCGATTCCATAGATCGGGCGATGCCACCGCATACATCATACGGTAAGGCGAAAGCTCCTTCACCAGCCGCGAGGCCGCCTCGCCCAGCGTCAGCCCCGGCACGCAGATCTCGCGGAGGACGTAGACGTCCTCTCCGCGCACGCCCACCAAAAGCGCCGCCAGCATATCAAAGCCATAGTCAAGGGCCAGAAAATATCGGTTCATTCGCGGAAGCTCTGCCACCTCACACACGTGGCGCCTCTCGTCAAACTCCGGAAAGAACTGCCCCTCAAACACGTCCCAACGTCCAAAAAGCCAGGCCTCGCGGAGCTTTGTCGGAAGCCCCTCCAGCTGCTTTTTGTATTCGGGATCTCTGGCTAAAAGATAGGTGTTGTCGCCAACCAGCGCTCTTATAAAGCAATAATCCTCGGGATTTTCTCCCTCGCGGTACTCGCGGTCCACAAACAGACGCTTGACCCACGCGTGCCCGATGCCACCGGGGTTGCAGGTCAGATACATGCGCTTGGGACAAGGATTGACACCGCGCAGACAAGCCTTAAAGACCTGAAACCGCTCCTCGCTCAGCTGGGTAGCCTCGTCGATGGCGATCACGTCGTATTCCTGCCCCTGATAGCGAAGCATATCGCGATCCGAGGCACAAAAGCCAAATACAATGCGACTTCCGTTTGGGAAAAACAGCGTTTTTTCGGCCTCGCGATACTCCAGAAAGCTTCCGTACTCCGCGAGAAATGCCGTCAGATGATTGGATTTCAGCTCCGCATACGAGCGTCTTACCAAAAGACAGGTCGCTCCTGCATACCTCAGACAGATCGCCACCAGCTTTCGCCTGAGTGCCCAGGATTTTCCACCGCCGCGTGCGCCGCCATAGGCGGTGAATTTTGCCCCGGAAGCGAAGAACTCCGCTTGCTTCGGGTTGGGCTTTCCCCGAATCCTTACCGTCTTCATTTGCCATCCTCGTAAATATCGTGCTCAAAAACCAGCTTGAGCTGGTCCAACTCCATTGAGGACTTGGCCGCCTCGCTCTTGTCCCCATATCCGAGACGACGTTTCAGATAGGCGGAAATGAGCGTGGCGGAAAGCCCGGAATTGAGTGCCTCATCCTCAAGCATCGCACAAAGCGCGTCATACTCCTCCTGTCTCTCCTTCATCGAAAGACAAAACTGCTCCACCCCAACACCCAGATAGCGGCAAAAGCCGGCCAGATTGGGGAAGCGTCCCCCATGCTTACCGTCCTCACCAGAGGAGCATTCCAGAATATACGCCCTCGCACGCTCCATCAGCTCTCCGAGCTCCGCGTCCTTTTCCTTTACACCATATAACCACCTCTTTCTGCGGCGCAACACTATCCTACCGCACCCCATTCTGCCAAACACTGCCAGCCTCTGCCATTCCCTGCCACGCAAAATTGTGCAAAAAAAAAGCCCCTGCGCCAATGCGCAGGGGCTTCCCAATTTGTTTATTCTTTTTCGGATTCCTCGTCCTCGTTCTCCACGGGCATATCTACCACCTCGCCGTCCACTCGAATGTGAACGGTGGCTTCGATCTCGATCAGACGCTTGGAATCGGTTTTGGTAACGACCACCTCAACGTTGTCGTAGGTGAAGGTGTCTCCCTCCTCGGGGATCTTATCCAGCTCCTTCATGACCCAGCCGCCAACCGAGGCCTCGTCACTCTCCATACGGATGTCAAACATTTCAAAAACCTTGTCAAGAGACGCGGTACAAAGAACGCGGTACTTGTTCTCCTCCAGCTCAACGATCTCCTCGACCACCTCGTCGTGCTCGTCCCAGATGTCACCGACAAGCTCCTCGATGATGTCCTCCATCGTGACGATACCCAGCGTTCCGCCGTAATCGTCCGCCACAACAGCAATGTGTGTCTTTTCCTTCTGAAGCATCTTCAAAAGGTCGCTGATCTTTATGGATTTATGTACCGAAACCACGGGCTTGATCACGCTCGACAGCGTAACCATTCCGGTCTTGACCTTGTTGAAATAGTCCTTGTGATGGATAACGCCGAAGATGTTATCGATGGTGTCCCGATATACGGGCAGACGCGAGAAGCCGGTCTCAATAAAGAGCGACTCGATCTCCTCCTCGCTTGCATCCTCCGAAATCGCCGAAATGTCCACTCGGTGCGTCAGAATTTCCTGCGCCTCGCGGTCATTGAACTCTACCGCGCTTCGGATCAGCTCGCTCTCCTGCTCGCCGATCGATCCCTCAAGCTCGGCCTCCTCCACGAAGGTGATGATCTCATCCTCGGTGATCTGCGCCGCCTCCTCACTCTCACCCCGCTTAAAGCAAAGGGCGATCAGCCTCTTGATGCCGAGAAGCAGCGTCGCGGGCAACCAAAGAATGAACCTAAAGAACTTCATAAGCGGCAAAACCGCCATTGCAAACTTTTCGGGCTTTTCCTTGGCAAGGCTCTTGGGCACACATTCGCCAAAGATCAGCACCAGCACCGTCATCACGACCGTTGCCGCCGTAGTTCCCTTTGCCGAATTCTGCAAAAGATCGATAAAAAGAACCGTAGCCACCGACGAGGACAGGATGTTTACAATGTTGTTGCCCACGAGGACCGTATACAAAACACGGTCAAAGCCGTCAATGACCTTCAGGACATCCGCGGCCTTTCTATCTCCGTTTTCCGCCGCATTTTTAAGGCGGATCTTGTTCAGAGAGGAAAACGCCATCTCCGTCGCCGAGAAAAATGCGCTGAAAAGCAGCAAACAAACGATTAATACGATTTTTGTACTCGACTCACCCATGACACGTCACCTCGCAAGTCGAAAGCTTGAACTGATTGTGCTGTAATATACAACAACTACCGTCCGTATCCAAAATAAAATCCTCCTGTAAAAAACATATTTATCACATTATAGTATAAATTTCGCGTCTTGTCAAGGGTTTCGTCCGATTTTGTAGATATTGGCAGTCTTTTGACGCTCAAAGCCTTGACAAAAAAGATAACAAATGCTAAAATATCTTTGATTTTGTTTCTGTTTATATCTATTAAGAAAGAGGATAAAAAATGACCTTTATTCTTGCCTCCAAATCACCAAGACGAAAAGAAATTCTTGAAAATATAGGCTTGCCCTTCACCGTTGTCACCGCTGACGCGGATGAGACCTGCCACGAGACCGACCCGTGCGAATACGTAAAGGTACTCGCGCTCCGCAAGGGAGAGGCGGTGCTTGACACCCTTCGTCAAAGCGGCAAGCTCACCGCCGATACCGTTGTCATTGCCTCAGACACGGTGGTAGCACTTGAGGATGAGATCCTCGGAAAGCCACGGGACACGGCCGACGCCGAGCGTATGCTCCGTGCATTTTCCGGAAAGGCGCACCGCGTCATCAGCGGTGTCGCGCTTCTTACCGAGCAAAAGCGTGTGGCGTGCGCCGAGGTCACGCGCGTGCTCTTTGACACGATCCCCGAGCGCGAAATCAAGCAATATGTTGCCACCGACGAGCCCTATGACAAGGCCGGCGCCTACGCGATCCAGGGCTTTGCCTCTCTGTGGATCACAGGCATTGAGGGCGACTACTTCAACGTGGTCGGCTTCCCCTTAAAGCGCTTTGCGGATTTCCTTAGGGAAGAATTTTCCCTCTCGCTCGCCGACTATATCGAAAACAAAGAACCCAAGATCATATAAAGGATACCTATGAAACTCACGCATCGCTCTACCATTTTTGCCGGCTTTATCGGCTATATCACCCAATCGATCACACTCAACTTCTCCTCGCTTTTGTACGTCACCTTCGGGCGACAGTACGGGCTTTCCTACTCGGAAATCAGCTCGCTGATCGTCATCTGCTTCCTCGCACAGCTGCTGACCGATATCGTGGCCACCAAATTTCCCGGCTTTTTTAAGCCCCGCCCCACCGTCATTCTCGCCCAGCTGATCGCGGCACTCGGCGTGGCCGGCTTTGGCTTTTTGCCAAGACTTCTGCCACCCTATGCGGCACTGGCCGTGGCGGTCATTCTCAGCGGCTTCGGAAGCGGACTTGTAGAGGTCATGGTCTCTCCCGTTGTCGAGGCCTGCCCCACCAAGCGCAAATCCGCCATTATGTGCCTTCTTCACTCTTTTTACTGCTGGGGACACGTGCTGGTGGTGCTTCTCTCGATGCTCTATTTTTCGATCTTCGGCGTCGAGAAATGGGAATATCTCGCTTACTTCTGGGCGCTCATTCCGCTTTTGGATATGGTTCTGTTTTGCTTCGTGCCTTTGTATGAGACTGAAAGCGAGGAGTCTAAAAAGCAGCCGCACGCCTTTATGAAAAACAAGACCTTCTGGCTTCTCTTTCTGGTCATGCTCGGCGGCGGTGCCTCGGAGCTGGCCATGAGCCAATGGGCATCGACCTTTGCCGAGACCGGCCTTGGCATGCCCAAGGCACTGGGCGACCTGCTCGGCCCCTGCCTTTTCGCCATCTTTATGGGCGCGGCACGCCTGATCTATGCCAAAACCAGCCGCCGCATTTCGCTGAGTCGCTTTATGACCGCGTCCTGCGCGCTGTGCGTTGTCTCTTACCTCTTGGCCGCGCTCGCTCCCATCCCCGCACTCGCGTTTGTTGGCTGCGCGCTCTGCGGCTTCTCGGTCGGTATTATGTGGCCGGGAACGCTCAGCTACACCAAGGAGCTCATTCCCATGGGCGGCGTTTCGATGTTTGCCCTGCTGGCTCTGGGCGGTGACATCGGCTGCCTGCTCGGTCCTCCCACCGTCGGTCTTATCGCCGAGGCCTTTGGAAACAATCTCCGCGTTTCCTTCCTGTTCTCAGCCATCTTCCCCGCTATGATGCTGACCGTTCTCCTCCGCCTCGCTAAGAAGGCAAAAACCAAGCCACACACTCCCCTTTCGTAACAAATTTTAATTTACCGAAATTCCGCGTTTTCACGCTACGCAAAAAGGCTATCTATGCTTCGAAATCAAAAAATCATTTGCGGCTTGCTGGGAGAGCATTTGACGCACTCCTATTCCCCCCAGATCCACCGCGAGCTGGCCGACTATCCCTATACGCTTTTCGAGATGCCCTTGGAGGAGGTTGCCTCCTTCCTCGCATCGGATCGCTTTGATGCCATCAACGTTACCATTCCCTATAAAAAGACGGTCATGCCCTATCTTGAGGAGATCTCGGACGAGGCGGTGCGCATCGGCTCGGTCAACACGCTGACACGTACCAAAAACGGCGGCCTTCGCGGTGACAACACCGACTATTTCGGCTTTTCCTATATGCTGGACAAGAGCGGCATTGACGTGTGCGGCAAAAAGGTGCTCATCCTCGGAAGCGGCGGCGCGCAGGAGACCGCGCGCACCGTGTGCACCGACCGCGGCGCAAGCGTTATCGTCATCTCCCGCCGCGGCGAAAACAACTATGACAATCTCGAGAAGCACCGCGACGCCTCGGTGATCATCAACACCACCCCCGTCGGTATGTTTCCCCATAACGGAAGCGCACCGCTCGCGCTGACGGAATTTCCCCGCCTCTCGGGCGTGCTGGATATGATCTACAACCCCGAGAAGACCAAGCTTCTGCTGGATGCCGAGCGCCTGGGCATCCCCCACCTTGGCGGCCTTTCCATGCTGGTGGCACAGGCCAAGCTTGCCGCCGAGATCTTTACCGGACAGAAGATCGACAACGCGGAGATCGACCGCATTGTAAAAAGCATTACGCTGGAAATGAACAACATCGTCCTTGTCGGTATGGCCGGTTGCGGTAAAACAACGGTCGGCGCGGCGCTTTCCGCGCTCACGGGACGCGAGCTTATCGATACCGATGCCATGGTCAAGAAAACGACCGGCCGGACACCTGCCGAGATCATCACAGCGAACGGCGAGGAGGCCTTCCGCCGCATCGAGACCGCGTGCGTGACCGAAGCCGGTAAGAATAGCGGCAAGATCATCGCCACGGGCGGCGGCGTGCCCACACGCCCCGAAAACCGTGACCCTCTCAGACAGAACGCGCGGATCGTCTTTCTACACCGCGAGCCCGGGGCGCTTGACACCTCGAATCGCCCTCTTTCACAGGCCGCCGGTGCCGAGGCACTCTACCAAAAACGCCTCCCCCTCTATCAGGCCATCGCCGACTTTACCGTTGACAACAACGACACCCCCGAAGCCGTGGCCAAACGAATTCTCGATCACCTGAACTCATAACCCAAGAGGCTGAGCAAAGCTCAGCCTCTTTTTTCATTTAATTTTTGATTTGTCGGTGAGGGGAGACGTGCAGGGGGCTTTTTGAAAAAAGCCCCCTACGACCCCCAAAAACTTTTGGGGAAAAGAAACTTTTTCACACAATAAAGTCTGCAAAAGCAATGCCGAGAAAGGTTTTTCAAGTCATTTTGGTTCTTCACGCTAAAGCGTGAAGAACATGTATGCCACAAGTCACGAAGCGGACAAAGAGAGCTCGCTCTCTTTTCCGCATCGAGGCTTGCGGCACAAAATGACGTGAAGTTTGTGCAGACCAATGCAGTGAAAGTTTTTGCGGAGCTTTTTTCGAGTTGC
>CAJGDZ010000035.1 GCA_904502055.1 uncultured Clostridia bacterium
TCAGAAGCCGTCCGATGAAGGAGCTGATCTGGAATTACTACTTCTTTGTCGAGGCCGAGGGCAACATCAGCACGCAGAGCGGTCAGGACATGCTCCGCGAGCTTTCGGCGGTCTGTGCGCAGATCAAGCTGGTAGGAACCTACCGATAAAATTTGGAGGGAAACATGATACTTCCGGTTAAACATGGCGGCGGTGGCTACGATATCGTTCTGGAGCGCGGTGCGCTCGGACATATCGCCGACTATCTGCCGAGAACGGGCAAGGCGCTTGTCGTAACCGATGACGGCGTGCCGACCGAATACGTCCGCGCGGTGGCGGCGGCGCTGCCTGAGGCAACGGTTTTCACCTTGCCGATGGGAGAAGCAAGCAAAAGCCTGGATCATTTCCGCCGTTTACTTTCGCGGATGCTGGAGCTGGATTTTCACCGAAGCGATGCCGTGATCGCCGTTGGCGGCGGCGTGGTCGGTGACCTTTCGGGTTTTGCCGCCTCGGCGTATATGCGCGGCATTGACTTTTATAACGTTCCGACAACGCTTCTTTCGCAGGTGGATTCCTCGATCGGAGGCAAGGTTGCGGTGGATATGGACGGCGTTAAGAACGTGGTGGGTGCCTTTTATCAGCCAACACGCGTGATCATAGATCCAAACGTGCTTTCGACGCTTGACAGACGTCAGCTTCTTGCCGGGCTTGCCGAGACCATCAAGATGGCGGCTACCTCGGACAAGACGCTGTTTGAAATCATTGAGCGTGGGGACGCACTCGGAGGAGATCTTGAGGCCGTCATTGAGGGAGCCCTTCGCATCAAGCGCGACGTTGTCGAGCGCGATACCAAGGAGCAGAGCCTCAGGCGCGTTCTCAACTTCGGACATACGGTCGGACACGCCATCGAGAGCGAAAAGCAGGGAGAATGGCTCCACGGCGAATGCGTGGCGGTGGGGATGCTTGCGCTTTGTGCGCCGTCAGTGCGGACAAGGCTTGCGGCGGTTTTGGAAACATACGGTCTGCCAACATCAGTAACGTGCGACAAAAAAGCGCTTACGGAATTTATCCGACACGATAAAAAGGCATCGGCAGGCGGCGTGACCGCCGTGTACGTGGGTGAGATCGGAAGCTTTGAATTCCGAAAGCTGACCCTTGATGAGCTTGAAGCATATATGGAGGCAGGTCTGTGAAAAATACATTTGGAAATAGCTTGACCCTTACCCTTTTTGGGGAAAGTCACGGCCCGGCGATCGGCGCCGTGCTGGACGGACTGCCCGGCGGTGTGCCGGTCGATCCCGATATCATCGCATCGCTTTTGGCAAAGCGACGTCCTTCCTCGGCCATCGATACCGGTCGACGTGAAGCGGACGAATTTCAGATCGTGAGCGGTGTGTTTGAGGGGAAAACCACCGGAACGCCGCTTTGCATCCTCATTCCCAATGAGGATAAGCACAGTGCGGATTATCAAAGCCTTTACGGAAAGGCAAGACCTTCCCACGCCGATTATGCCGCGTTTTGCAAATATCACGGCTTTGAGGACTATCGCGGCGGCGGACATTTTTCGGGCCGTATCACGGCGGCACTTGTGGCGGCGGGCGGCATTCTGATCCCGATGCTGGAGGGGCTTGGTATTACGCTGGGCACGCACATCAAGAGCTGTGCAGGTGTTGTCGATCGCGATTTTGAGGATATTCAAAAGGATATTGACGCCTTGAATGCCGGCGATTTTCCCGTGCTCGACAATCAAAGGATCGCCGAGATGACGGCGGAGATCCTTCGTGCCAAGTCCGAGCTTGACAGCGTGGGCGGGGTTGCCGAAACGGCGGTGCTGGGAATGCCGGCAGGCGTTGGCGAGCCTTGGTTTGACAGTGTGGAAGGAATGCTCTCGCACGCGCTGTTTTCGTTGGGCGGCGTGAAGGGTGTTGAGTTTGGAAGCGGATTTTCGATGGCGGACAGCCGCGGAAGCCTTTGCAATGACGCGTTTCGTATGCAAAAGGACAAGATCGTAAGCGAGACCAATCACAATGGCGGTATCAATGGCGGTATCACCAACGGAATGCCACTGGTGTTCCGTTGCGCAGTCAAGCCCACGCCCTCAATTGCCCGTATGCAGAACACGGTGGATTTTCTGAAAAAGGAAAACGTGACTCTGGAAATTATGGGACGGCACGATCCTGCGATCGTTCGTCGCATTTGCCCGGTGATCCGTAGTGTGACGGCGCTGGTGCTTTGTGATCTGCTTTGCACGCGTTACGGGACGGATATTTTCTTGAAGGGAAGGGATGCGCTTTAAGGCGCGGGACATACAATGAAACTTTTGGTGATCAACGGACCCAATCTGAATATGCTGGGGATTCGCGAGCCGGACATTTACGGCAGAAGCACATATGCGGATCTTATGGCTATGATCGAGGCACACGCCAAAAAGCTTGGCGCACAGATCGAGTGCTTTCAGTCCAACCACGAGGGCGCGATCGTCGATAAACTCCAGGAGGCGTATTTTAACGGGGTGGATGGCATCGTCATCAACCCGGCGGCGTATACGCACACCAGCGTAGCCATTGCCGATGCGCTCAAGGCCATTCGGATTCCCACGGTAGAGGTTCACATTTCCAAGGTGGACGAGAGGGAGGCCTTCCGCCGCGTAAGCTACGTGCGAGATATTGCCGTCTCGACGATCAGCGGCAAGGGCTTTGCGGGCTATCTTGAGGCAATGGATCTTTTGGTAAAAAAGGGTTATGAGAGTTGAGATAAAAAAAGGAAGGGCGAGCGGCAGCTTGCGCGTTCCCCCCTCCAAAAGCTGTGCTCATCGGTTGGTTCTCGGCGCGGCGCTTGCCGACGGAACAAGCACTCTTGGCAACGTGGCTCTCAGCGAGGACATCCTTGCTACGCTTGATTGCGTCAAAGCACTTGGCGCAACGGTTGAAAGCAACGGTGGAATGCTGAAAATTGGCGGTTGTGGCTCGTCCTGCCTGACCCCCAAGGAGTCGCTTCCAAGGCTTGCATGCCGCGAAAGCGGCAGTACCCTCCGCTTTTTGATTCCGACCGCTATGCTTGGCGGTGGCGGTATCTTTTGCGGCACAGAGCGTTTGATCGCGCGCGGCATCGGTATTTACGAGGAGCTTTTTGCTCCTTTCGCGGACATCCAAAAAGGAAAGACGGAGATCGATATTCGCGGCCGCCTTTCGGCGGGGCGGTACTGTTTGACGGGCAACGTCAGCAGTCAGTTTATCACCGGGCTTTTGTTCGCGCTTCCGCTTCTTGAGGGAGACAGCACACTGGAGATCCTGCCGCCCTTTGAGAGCCGCGGCTACGTGGATCTGACGGTGGATATTCTTAGGCGCTTTGGTATTGAGATCCGGCAAAAGAGCGAGCTTTGCTTTGCCATTTCGGGCGGTCAGCGATATACGCCGATATGCGAGGAGGTGGAGGGAGACTACTCCCAGGCGGCCTTCTTTTACGGACTCAATTTCCTTGGCGGTGACGTACGGCTGACGGGTCTGGATCCCCACAGCCTTCAGGGGGACCGCGTAGGCGTGGAGTTGTTCGGAAATATGAAAAACGGCTATATGGAGGCCGATCTTTCGGACTGCCCCGATCTGGCGCCCATTCTGTTTGCCATGGCGGCAAGCGGAGAGTGTGGCGCACGCTTTACGGGGACGCGCCGCCTTGCCATCAAGGAGAGCAATCGCGCAGAGGTGATGGCAAAGGAGCTTGCCAAATTCGGCGCGGATGTTAAGGTTTTGGAAAACGAGGTGGAGATCGGCAAGCGCGCACTTCACGCGCCGACCGTTCCGCTTTGCGGCAACAATGACCATCGCATTGTGATGGCGCTTTCGGTTCTCGCTACGCGTTTTGGTGCACAGATCGAGGGCGCTGAGGCCATTGCTAAGAGCTATCCTGCATTTTTTGAGGATATGCGGGGGCTTGGTTTGGAGATATTGGAATATGATACTTGATCAAAAAAAGAAAATTTTAGTGGTGGGATTGGGTCTCATCGGCGGAAGCTACGCCGCAGCTCTCAGTTCCGGGGGCTACGAGGTGGGCGGCATTGACGCCTCCCCCGAGGCCATCGCCTATGCGCGTGCACACGGGTTTATTTCCCACGGGCAGAATGAGGTGACGGCGGATTACGTTGGGGATTTTGACATCCTTGTGTTCGCGCTTTACCCACACGTTCTGCTTTCGTGGATCGAGGAATACGCCGCCTTCATCAAGTCGGGAGCTCTTGTGACCGACGTGACGGGAGTTAAGACCGGTGTGGTCGATCGTGTGCAGGAGATGCTTGGAGAGCGTGCCGAGTTTGTCGGTGCGCACCCGATGGCAGGCCGTGAGGTCAGTGGCGTACAAAACGCCGATCCCTCGCTTTTCCGCGGAGCCAACTACATTGTAACGCCGACGGATACAAACACCGAGCAGGGCATTTTGCTTTGCGAGGCGCTTGGCCGCGCCATCGGCTCCGGCTCGGTCAGCCGACTTTCCCCCAAGGAACACGACGAAATGATCGGCTTTCTTTCCCAGCTTACGCATTGCATTGCCGTGTCGCTTATGACCTGCAAGGAGTCGCGCCAGCTGGTGGACTATACGGGTGACTCCTTCCGCGATCTGACGCGGATCGCCAAGATCAACGAAAAGATGTGGAGTGAGTTGTTTTTACTCAATCGGGAGGAGCTTCTCTCACAGATGGATCTGTTTTTGGAGCGCTTTCGCGAGCTGAGAGAGGCGCTTGCCGCCGGGGATTGCGAGACCATGATGCAGATGATGCGGCTTTCGACCGAACGGAGAAAATACTTTGATAAAAAATAGAAAAATATACGGAAAGGAGCGAATGCTTTATGAATATGGACTTCAAGCTCAAGCTTCCCGAGCCTCGGGAGGTTATGGATATGTATCCGGTGACGGCGGATATGAAGAAACAAAAGCAAAAGAACGACGAGGAGATTCGTCGGGTATTCACGGGTGAGAGCGACAAATTCCTGCTGATCATCGGTCCTTGCTCGGCTGACCGTGAGGATGCGGTGCTGGATTACATTTCCCGTCTTCGCACGGTACAAGAGCGGGTAAAGGACAAAATTGTTATCATTCCCCGTATTTATACCAACAAGCCGCGTACTACGGGAGAGGGCTATAAAGGAATGCTTCATCAGAGTGATCCCAATGCGTCGCCCAATATGCTTCGCGGACTGATGGCTATCCGCCGTCTGCACGTAAAAGCTCTCGCGGAAACCGGCTTTTCCAGCGCGGACGAGATGCTGTACCCCGAGAATCACAGATATCTTGCTGACCTGTTGTCCTACGTGGCGATCGGCGCGCGCTCGGTGGAAAATCAGCAGCACCGCCTGACAGCCAGCGGACTGGATTTGCCTGTCGGCATGAAAAACCCGACCAGCGGCGACCTTTCGGTTATGGTAAACGCCATTAAGGCGGCACAGCAGGGACACGTGTTCAGCTACGGCGGATACGAGGTGGAGAGTCACGGAAACCCGTTGACACACGCGGTGCTTCGAGGCTGGGTGAACAGCCACGGACGTACCTTCCCGAACTACCACTATGAGGATCTGAGCCGTCTGTGCGACATTTACGCGGAAAGCGGACTTGCCGATCCTGCCGTGATCGTGGACACCAACCATTCCAATTCGGGCAAAAAATGGCTGGAGCAGATCCGTATTTCCAAGGAGATCCTTCACAGCACCCGTCATTCGGCGGACATTCACCGTCTGGTCAAGGGGCTTATGATCGAGTCCTACATTGAGGACGGTTGTCAGAAGCCGGAGGAGGGAGTCTACGGCAAGTCGATTACCGATCCCTGTCTTGGCTGGGAAAAAACCGAAAAACTGATTATGGAGATTGCTGATCTTAGGGCATAAAACTATGGAGAATTTGCAAACGAAAAACAAGGAAACCTATGCGGATGATGTGCTCCGCCTGGCGCTTGACGTAGGCGAGGGAATGCTCAAAAACGGCGGTGAGGTCAGCCGCGTAGAGGATACCATCGAGCGTATCTGCCACGCATACGGCGCGGTTCACGTCGAGGTGTTCTGCATCATTTCGCTGATCAACGCCTCCGTGCGTATGGAGGATGACACGTATTCGTCACAGATCCGTCGCGTCAAGAGCACGGGAATGAATTTTTCGCTTCTGGAGGAGCTTAACGGCCTCTCGCGCGAGGTCTGCCGTGATGTGCCGAGTCTGGAATATTTTGACGGGAAGCTGCATGAGCTCAAAAACAAAAAATACGGTTCACACGCACTCTCGATGTTCGCGTGGATGTTGGCCGCGGCCAGCTTTGCCGTCTTTTTCGGCGGCGGCTTCTGGGAGTGCCTTTGGGCGGCGATCGCGGGCGTGGCGATGTTCTGCATCGATACTTACGCTCCAAGACGCGTCAGCACAATAGCCAAAAACGTCATGTCCGCCTTTGTGGCCGCGCTTTTGGCGGCGGTCTCGGAGTTTATTCACGGCGGCGAGGGAAGCGTGATCATTATGGGCTCGCTGATGCTTTTGGTTCCGGGTGTGGCCATCGGTACGGCGATGCGCGATATTTTATGCGGAGAGCTTTTGGCAGGCATGCTCAAGCTTTTGCAGGCTTGTCTGGCGGCACTGATGCTTGCTTTTGGTTACATTTTGGCCGCAACCCTGATGGGAGGTGGCGCAATATGAGCTTTTTTACTATGCAACTTCTGGTGCGTCTTATCACCTCGGCTGCGGGCTCGTGCGCTTTTGCGCTGATCTTCAAGACCCACAGACGGCATCTTTTCCGAATCGGTCTTGCGGGACTTATTACCTACTTCATTTATCATACGGTTATGTACCTTGGCGGTGGATTTTTCGTTGCGTCCTTTGCTTCCACGGTGTTTGCGGCCGCGTTTGGCGAAATGTGCGCACGGCTTTTCCGTGCACCGGCGCTGATCTACAATCTGACCGCACTGATCCCGATCGTGCCGGGCGGCGAGGCGTATTACACGATGCGCTACCTTTTGGAGCGCGATATGCCGAGGGCCAACGAAAAGCTTTTGGCGACGATTGGTGTTGCCCTGGGAATTGCGGGAGGCATTGTTCTGGTTTCGCTTGTAGTGGGTGTGATCGGTGATCGCGTTGCACGAAAGCAGGGAGGAAATCACGGTGGCAAGCATTAAGAAGATATTGGATTTTTCCGCGCCCGAGCTGGACATTTTCGTCCGTCTGACAGGGGCACAGCTTCGCTCACGCCTGGAACCCGAAAAGGGGATCTTCATTGCCGAAAGTCCTACGGTGATCGAGGTGGCACTGGCCTCCGGGCTTGTTCCCGTGGCGCTTTTGACGGATGAGCGGCTTCTCGGTACGCTGGAGAAAACCATTGAAAAATGCGGCGACATTCCGGTTTACTGTGCCGAAAAAGCGGTGCTGGAGCAGCTTACGGGCTTTGCTTTGACACGGGGAGCACTCTGCGCGATGAAGCGGCCCGAGCCAAGGAGCGTAGAGGAGCTACTTCGCGGCGCACACCGCGTAGCGGTGCTTGAGGAGATCGCCGATTCCACCAACATCGGGGCTCTGTTCCGTTCGGCGGCGGCTCTCGGTATGGACGCGGTGCTGGTAACGCCGACCTGTTGTGACCCGCTTTGCCGACGCGCGGTGCGCGTGAGTATGGGCACGGTCTTTCAGGTGCCGTGGACGCGCATTGGCGAGGCACCGTCGGACTGGCCCGGAAGGGGCATTGACCTGCTTCATTCCTTTGGCTTTAAAACCGCGGCCATGGCGCTTTCCGACGATTCGGTGAGCATTGACGACGAGCGGCTTATGGCCGAGGACAAGCTGGCCATTGTTTTGGGTACCGAGGGAGACGGTCTTTCCAAAAGCACCATTGCAGGCTGTGATTATACGGTCAAGATTCCGATGTACCATGGCGTGGATTCGCTTAACGTAGCGGCGGCAGGTGCGGTGGCCTTCTGGCAGCTTTCGAGAAGAAAATAAAAAGCAAGCATTACGGCTTATTCACTCTCATAGGATAGGATATACGATCGGGGAGGGTGAATATGAAAAACGTAATGCTTGTTTTTGGTACACGGCCGGAGGCCATCAAGATGTGTCCGCTTGTGCGGGAGCTTCAGGGGCGCGAGGGAATGCGCACGGTGGTTTGCGTGACCGGTCAGCACCGTCGGATGTTGGATTCAGTACTTTGTGCTTTTGGCGTGGTACCGGACTACGATCTGGACATTATGAAGGAGCGACAGAGCCTTTTTGACATTACCGCAGGTGTTTTAAGCGGAATGCGTGAGGTGTTGGGGAGGGAACGGCCCGACGTGGTTTTGGTGCACGGCGACACCTCCAGTGCTTTTGCCGCGGCGCTTGCCTGCTTTTATGAGCACATCCCCGTGGGGCACGTGGAGGCGGGGCTTCGCACGCACAACGTGTGGCGTCCGTATCCCGAGGAGTTTAACCGCGAGGCAGTTGGGCTTGTGGCGCGGTATCATTTCGCGCCCACAAGGGAGGCCGCGCAAAATCTGCTGGGGGAGGGAAAGGAGGCAAGCACGGTCTACGTGACGGGAAACACCGCCATTGACGCGCTCCGCTTTACCGTGAAGCGGGAGTATGCCCACTCGGAGCTGACGTGGGCGAGGGGAAGCCGCCTGATCCTGATCACGGCGCATCGCCGTGAAAATTTGGGTGAGCCGATGCGTGGGATGCTTCGTGCCATTCGCCGCGTGACCGAGGAGTACCCCGACGTCAAGGTCATCTATCCCGTCCATATGAATCCCCTCGTGCGGGAGATCGCGAGAGCCGAGCTCTCGGGTTGTGAGCGCATTCATCTTATCCGGCCGCTTGACGTGCCGGATTTTCATAATTTTCTGGCTCGGAGCTATCTGGTGCTTACGGATAGCGGCGGGATCCAGGAGGAGGCGCCCTCGCTTGGAAAGCCGGTGCTGGTCATGCGAAGGGAGACCGAACGCCCGGAGGGCGTGCGAGCAGGCACGCTTCGCTTGGTCGGCACCGACGAGGAAACGGTTTACGAGAATTTTAAGCGGCTTTTGGAGGATCGGGCGGCCTACGAGGCTATGGCGAGGGCCACAAACCCGTACGGCGACGGCTTTGCCTGCCGCCGCATCGCGGACATTTTGCAGGCAGAATAAAAAGCGCCCTCCGCAAAAGCGGAGGGCGTTGGCACCCGCAACAGGAATCGAACCTGTAACTATCCCTTAGGAGGGGATTATTATATCCATTTAACTATGCAGGCAAATATTCGGTTGTTTGGCTACATAAGCCGACTGTGATATTGTATCACAGTCGGCTTTAAAAATCAAGAGGATTTTACAAATCAGAGCGAATCGATGATGTCCTTCAGCTCATCGAAGTGCGCCCAGGTCTCTTCTGCCAGACGGAACTGTGTGCGGCAACGAACGAGGTTGTGCTCGGGATAGGCCGTTGCAAAGTACACGTCACCGGCAATGTAGTCGGCCAGGAAGCGCATACCGCACTCCATCATCATAAGATATCCGCTGTAGGGAAGAAGCTCCCTTTCGGCGGGGGTGATGGTGTGCTTTACCGCGCCGTAGAAGCCCTCGGCGTATGCCTTGAAGAGCGAGACCGAGAAATGCACCTTGTCCAGATCCTTCTCATCCTCAGCGGCGGTCGAAGCGCCGAAGCGGATGGAGTCACCGAAGTCGTAAAGCATCGAGCCGGGCATTACGGTGTCAAGGTCGATGATGGCGCGTGCCTCACCGGTCTTAGCATCCATCAGGATGTTGTTAAGCTTGGTGTCGTTGTGCGTTACGCGAAGCGGAATGCTGCCGTCGGCAAGTCCCTTTGTGACCTTATCGAGGGTGTCCTTCCTTGAAAGCACAAAATCGATCTCGGGCTTACAGGTGTCAGCTCTTCCGCTGGCATTGGCCGCGAGCGCCGCCTCAAAATCGCGGAAGCGCTTGGGGGTATCGTGGAATTTGGCAATGGTCTCGTGAAGCACCGAGGCATCAAATTCGGCAAGCGTATTCTGGAACTCACCGAATGCACGGCCGGCATTGCGGAAGACCTTTTCGTCGGTAATGGTCTGATAATATACGGTGTTTTCAATGAAATCATATACGCGAAAGTAGTTCTCTCCCTGGCGCAACAGGTTTCCACCCGTTTTCAGGGGAACCAGGCGAAGCGTTTCCACACCGCGTGCATCAAGAAAGTCGGTAACGTTCTCAATGTTCTGTATCAGTTTTTCAGGTTCGGGGAATACAAAATGGTTGATCTTCTGAAGGATGTAATTTTTCTTTGTGGTCCTGACCAAATGGGTAACACCAATGTGACCGTCGCCGTAGGGCTCGTTGGAAAGGATCTCACCCTCCAGTGCAAACTGTTCAGCGGCAAGCTGAAAAATGTCTTTCATTTGTAAGTACTCCTTTTGCAAACATAATACAATATATATTATTTTATCACGATTTACACAAGTTGTCAACCCATAAAAGGTGACATCTGCGCAAACTTTTATTGCGGATTCGGCTTTTTTCCCCTTTTTCAAGAAGAATCCGAGCAAGGTGGATGTATTTCAGCAGACAAACTTCAAAAATTTGTTTATCCTATTGACATTCATTGTAAAATGATCTATAATAAAAGTAAAGAGGAAAACGGGTAAAAATTCTTTGAAAATAGGTAAATTATGAAAAAAGAAATTCATCGCTGGAAAAAGGTGCCCCTTAGCAGCGGAATTGAACCCATTAGCTTGATTACTGCCTTCACCTCGCGTTATTCGGAGGAATACCGTTTCGCGGGGGAGATGCACGATTTTTGGGAAATCGTTCTGGTGCGGCAGGGGTCGCTATGGGTCGCCGAGGAGCAGAAGATCCAGAACCTGAAAAAGAATATGTTTATTCTCCATAAGCCGATGGCCTTTCACCGTCTTTGGTGTCTCTCGGAAGGGGTGGTGGAGTTCAAGATCCTTACCTTTGAGGCCACGGGAGATATGCTGAAAAGGCTGGAGGGGCTTTCGGGAAGTTGCCCGTGGCAGTTGGCCGACCGTTTGGCTCAGACCATCGATCTGGCGCACTCCTTTTTGCGCGGAGGCGGCGAACAGACCGATCTTCGTGCGCGAATCAAGACGCGTTTGGCCTCCATTCTCTGTGAGCTGATCGAATTCCAGAGCAATGAGGAGGAGATTGCCGAGATGTCCGACGTCTCGCGCATTCTGACCGCCATTGACGAGCATTATCTGGAAGGGCTGACAATGGAAAAGCTAGCTCACTATTGCCGTATGAGTGAGAGTAAGATAAAAAAAGAGTTTCACAGCGTTTATGACGGCGGCGTGATGAAGTATGTCTGCCGCTTGAAGATGCGCGATGCGGCTGCTATGATCGAAAAGGGAATGAGTGCCGACCAGATCTGTGAGGCGCTGGCTATGTGCGATAAAAACTATTTTTCTTTTGTGTTTAAGCGCGAGATCGGTATGACGCCGAGCGAATATCGCAGACTTCACGGTTCGGAACCGTGAAAAAAAGAAAAAAGCCCTTGACAATAAGCGCGTTATATGGTATGATAGATCTATCAATGTTGACGGGAATAAGTAGCGGTTTTTAAGCTTCCTCAGAGAGGTGCCGGGTGGTGCAAGGCATCGGAGAAAAGGCCGTGAAGCTCTCCCCGAGTTCCGCCCCAATCGGCGGTGGTGCGCCCATTATCGCGCAGAGATGCCAAAGGCATCCCACAAAGGCGTTTTCCTGTGAGGGAGCGCATAATAAGGTGGTAACACGAAGCTATGCTCTCGTCCTTATAATGAGGACGAGAGTTTATTTTTTTGAAAGGAATCGAAATCTATGAAATGGACATCTTTAAATGAGCTGAGAGAAAAGTATCTTTCATTCTTTGAGAGCAAGGGACACCTTCGTCTCCCTTCGTTCCCGCTCGTCCCCATCAATGACAAATCGCTGCTTCTGATCAACTCGGGTATGGCACCCATGAAGAAATACTTTACGGGTGAGGAGGAGCCGCCGCGCAACCGTGTGACGACCTGTCAGAAGTGCATCCGTACGCCCGACCTTGAGCGTGTGGGTCACACCGCTCGTCACGGCACATATTTCGAGATGCTCGGAAACTTCTCCTTTGGCGATTATTTCAAAAACGAGGCTATTCCGTGGGCTTGGGACTTTCTCACCGTTTGGCTTGAGATCCCTGCCGACCGTCTCTGGCCCTCTATATACGAAA
>CAJGDZ010000036.1 GCA_904502055.1 uncultured Clostridia bacterium
CCCGTAAACGGGTTGTGATCATTGCCTCCCTCCGAGAGGGAGGTGGCGCCGAGTAGGCGTCGGAAGGAGCCTGCGCAACTTCATTATGCTTGCAAACATTGAGGTCGCGCGGGCTCACTCAGTCTCGCATTCGCTCGACAGCTCCCTCCCGGAGGGAGCCTTTCTCACTCAAAGCTTCTTTCCCTCTTCCCTTTACTTTTCTTCTGCTTATCGGCAATCGCCTTTTTTCAACCCCGCCACTATGGCGGGGGTTTCGTTATATAAAAAAACGGCTGAGCCGCTTGGCTCAGCCGTTTTTTGTTTTATTCAGCAATCACAAACTTCGCGATCTTCGCAAGAAGATCGTCAATTGCCTTATCGTCCTCAGCGCGTGCCGTAAGCTGAATGGGCGAAAGAAGATCCAGGCTGAAAATACCCATGATGGACTTTCCGTCTACAACGTAACGGCCCGAGGAAAGGTCAACGTCGCCCTCAAAAGCGGCGATATCACCAACAAACTCACGAACGTCTGCAATGGTAGAAAGACGAATGTTTACGGTTTTCATATAATATCCTCCAAATTTAAATTATTTTTTCTGTTGCTTACACCAAATCTTCATAACCAGGCGATGCGGCAAAAGCTTTGTGAAGAACACCTGCGCACGAATGCGGAAGCCGCAGATCGAGACGTCCCGCCCGCGCTTCATATCCTTCATAGCTCTCGTCACCACCTGCTCGGCGGTGTAAAAATGATTGTAATAGGTAATGGTATCGTCGCTTACCGCGCGGTCAAAAAATTCGGTCTTGACCCAGCCCGGGCAAACGGCCAGCACGCGGATGCCGCGCTTTTTGAGCTCCACGCCAAGTGCCCTGGAAAAGCTGAGCACAAACGCCTTGGTCGCGCCGTAAACACCAATGTACGGCACGGGCTGAAAGGACGAAAGCGAGTCGATCTGGTAGATGCGTCCGCCCTCCTTCATATAGGGGAGCGTCAGGTAGGTCATAGCCACCAGCGCCTTATCGTTCAGATCGATCATACCAAGCTGCTCGTCAAGCGGGATGTCGCAAAACGCGCCGAATTTTCCGTAACCGCTTCCGTTGACAAGCACAGCCACCTTTGGGCTCTCGCGCTCCAGAAGTGCCGCATATTCATCCAAGCACTCCTTTTGCGTAAGATCGAGTGCGATGCACCTTGTCTTGGTCGAAAGTGCCTTGGCAAGCTCCCGAAGCCTCTCCAGACGGCGAGCGATCACCCAGATCTCATCGAATGCTTCACTCGCCTCGATCCGCTTGGCAAATTCCTGCCCCATTCCCGATGAGGCGCCCGTGATTACCGCAATTTTCATACTCAGATGATGATGTGTACGGGAAGACCGCCCTCGTACTTGGGCTGGATCTCACCCATGATGAGCGGAAGCAGATAACGGCAGCATTCATCGGTCACGTGGTTGCCGCGCTCGTTGATAAACTCATCGTAAACGTGCTTGATCTGGTTGGCAATGTCCTGAACGTCGGCCATACCAACCTCGGACACGTACGGCTCGGTCGAGATGCGGTCGGTGGTCATCATAATGCGGCTTGCGCCCTCGGTAGCGGCCTTAGCGGCGGCCTTACCTACGCGAACCGACTCCTCAATGTCCACCTTGGAAAGAAGGTGAGCCGCGCAACGCTGCGAAATGTTGAGCTCCACCGAGCGAACCTTACAGCCAAGCTGCTCCTTGACGGTGTTCTCGAGCATCTTGCCCGTTCCTGCCAGATACTTGTGTCCGAACACGTCGGCCACGCCGCTCTGCTGACCCTCGCCAACGTATCGGCCGTCTGCAAAGTGGATACCCTCGGAAACCGCAACCACCACGTTGGGCTTTTCCTCAAGCTTGGCCTTTACATCCTCGAGAAATTCCTCCATCGAGAAGTTACGCTCGGGAAGGTACAAAAGATCGGGCTCCACACCGTTTACCACGCGGCCGATTGCCGCCGAAGCGGTAAGCCAGCCGGCGTCTCTGCCCATGATCTCAACGATGGTCACAGCGGGCTTTGTATACACCGCACAGTCACGAATGATCTCGGACATGGTGACAGCCACGTACTTTGCCGCCGAGCCGAAGCCGGGCGTATGGTCGGTACCCATCAGGTCGTTGTCAATGGTCTTGGGCACGCCAACAAAGCGCATCTCGTAATCGTTCTTCTTGGAATAAGCCGAAAGCTTGGCCACGGTATCCATCGAATCGTTACCGCCAATGTAGAAGAAATAGCGGATGTCATACTTGCGGAACAGCTCGAAGACCTTTTCATAGTAGTCCTCGTTGCCCTCTACGGCAGGAAGCTTTTTGCGGCAGGAGCCGAGAGCCGCCGCCGGTGTGTGCTCCAGAAGCTCAATGTCCGACTCCTTGGCAAAGCGCTCGTTCAGATTGACCAGTCTCTCCTCAAGAAAGCCCTCCATACCGTTGCGCATACCGTAAATGGTATGCCCCTGACCGTACTTAAAAAATCCACGGATGACACCTGCCAGCGTCGCATTGATCGCGGCGGTCGGTCCTCCCGACTGTCCGACAACGGCGTTACCCTTCAAAAATTCGTTTGCCATAATTACTCTCCAAACTCCTTTGCAATTTTTTTCATTTTTTCCCGAATGGGAAGATTATAGGGACATCTTGTCTCACACACGCCACACCCGATGCAGGCCGAAGCCTTTACGGGAAGCGTTGCATACCTTTCTCGCGCCCAGTCCTCAAGATGATACCGCTCAAGGTACCCGGCGAACAAAAACGCACCCGAAATGTTGATGCCGACCGCACAAGGTGCGCAATAGCCGCATCTGCGGCAGAAATCCGTGCCGAGCTCCTGCTTGATTCGTTCGATCTCGGCGATCTCTGCATCCGTAAGCGGCGATTTGTCACTTGCCGCCGCGCAGTTCATGTCAATTTCCTCCACCGACGCCATACCGGGGATAACCACGCTTACTGCGGGGTTTTGGCAAATAAAGCGAAGTGCCAGCGTGGCATTATCCAGCGCGCCGCCTGCCAGGGGCTTCATACAGATAAAGCCAACGTTCCTTTTTTGGCACTCGGCAATCAACGCCTCGCCCTGCCGCTCCACAATGTTGTAGGGGAACATAATGGTTTCCACGAAATCCAATTCCAAGGCTCTTTGAAAGCTCTCAACCGAATGCGCGGTAAGGCCGATGTGACCGATCTTACCCTTGGCCTTGGCCTCAAGAAGTGCCTCAACAAGGCCGCCCGGCGCACACGCGGCGTCGATTTGACCCTCGGGAATGTTATGGATCTGATACAGGTCAATGTAATCGGTGCGAAGCTGACGAAGACTCTCGTCGATCTCTGCACGCATAGCCTCGGCGGTTCTCGCCATACTCTTGGTTGCCAACACGAATTTGTCGCGCCGGCCCTCCAGCGCCTTGCCGAGCAGCTCCTCACTGTTGGTATACAGCCGCGCAGTATCGATAAAATTGATGCCGTGCTCGATCAGACTGTCAATAAGCGCCACCGCGCCCTTTTCGTCCACACGCTGGATCGGAATGCCGCCGAAGCCGACAGCCGAAATTCTAAGACCCGTTTTTCCAAGCACACGGTATTCGATCTTAATCACATCCTTTTTGTTTATTTCCGTTTTTCACGCTCACGTGAAAGATTGATCGCGCCATCCTGATAGTACTCAAGCTGTTCAAGGCGCTTTCCCATGCCGATCGCCACACATTCAAGCGGCTGGTCGGCCACACGGACGGGAATACCCGTAATTTTGGAGATCAGCATATCAAGGCCGCGCAGCTTACTGCCGCCGCCCGTCATCATAATGCCGTTTTCCATAATATCGCCCACGAGCTCGGGCGGTGTATGTGCGATCACCGCGCAAATGGCGTCGATCACCGCCGTGATAGGCTCAATAAGCGCCTCCAGCATCTCGCGCGAGGACAGACGCACCTTATCGGGGAGACCTGTCTTGACGTTTCTGCCGTTGTATTCACCGATCAATTCCTTTTCGTGCTCATACACCGTGCCGATATGGCGCTTGATCTGCTCTGCCGTTGTTTCGCCAATCAAAATATTATATCGGGTTCGCGTATAGCGCATGATGGCTTGATCAAACTTGTCACCTGCGATCTTGATGGACTCCGATACCACGACCTCATCCAACGAGATCACCGCGACATCGGTGGTCCCGCCGCCGATGTCCACTACCATTTGACCGCTCGGCGCGGAAATATCAAGCCCTGCACCGATCGCCGCCGCCACCGGCTCCTCCACAAGATAGAGCTGGCGCGCACCCGCGCCGGTTGCCGCGTCGATCACGGCACATTCCTCCACCTCGGTGGCTCCCGTCGGGATGCATACCATAACTCGAGGCTTTATAAGCGTGTTGCCGCACGCGCGGCGAATGAGGTGATCCACCATCTGAAGCGTGACCTTATATTTGTCAATCACACCCTCACGAAGCGGACGTACGACCTCCAGGTTTTCAGGCGTTCTACCGATCATTTTGAGAGCCGCGTGACCAAGCTTTACGATCTCGTCGGTATCCTTCTTTACCACAGCAACCGAGGGCTCACGAAGAACAATGCCTCTGCCCTTGACATAGACAAGAATATTCGCCGTGCCCAGGTCAATACCAACATCGTGACTCAAAACGCCGTTTGTGAGCTTGTCCATAAATTTTCCTGCCATACGTCCTCCTTTCGATTGCTTCAAGATATATATTTATTATACAATATTCAATTTAAAATTGCAACGGTATTTTTAAAAATTTACGTTTTCTCCGTCCGTGCCAGACTCAGACAAACAATGCGACCGCCAAACCTTGGCTCCAAAAGCTGCGCACAAGCCGCAAGGCTTGCACCCGTGGTGACAACATCATCCACCAAAACCAGGCACCGGTAGCTTTTATTTATGGCCTTCACGTCATAATTTGCCGACCGAAATGCCTTGTATGCATGGGCAAAACGCGCATCGCCACCCATTCGCTTGTGCTCCCCGTCATGTCCGCGGCTTCGCTCGATCAGCCGCGCGAAATCGCACCCAAGATAGTCCGCCACGCCTCTTGCCAAGCGCTCCGACTGATCCACACCGCTTTGCAAGAGATTTTTTCGCCCACGCGGCACGTACGTCACAAGCACCGATTTTTCACTCGTATAGGTTTCGTCCAGATATCCTTTTAAAAGCGCGGCAAGCTGTTCCGAGAAGAAGCCAAAGACCGCATCGCTGTTTTTCCGCTTCAGACAAAGGATGCACCGTTTGGCCACCGAGTCCCGTCCCTTGTCATAAGAGACCATTTTGAGAAGCGTCGACACACCCGCCTTACCAAGGGGAGACGGCAGACAGCGACACTGCGAGAGCTCCTCGCCGCACCTTTTGCAAACGGCAAGCTTGGCGTACTCCCATTTGCGGCGGCACGCCTCGCAAAGTGCGCGCGGCTCGGTATCCAGAAGATGCTCCTGCAAAAACTCGCCGCACGAGGCGCACCTCGGCGGAAAGAAGAGCGCGCGAAGCACAGAGAGACACTTGGTATCCATACTCATTTTCCGACCGCAAGATGCATGCTAAGTCCCGTATGACGAAGCGCCTGACGGTTGTTTTCCACCATCGTGGCGATCACGTCACGCTTACCGACCAAAATAACCATCCTCTGCGCTCGCGTTACCGCCGTATACAGAAGATTTCGTGTCAAAAGCATCGGTGCCGCCGAATACATCGGGATCAACACCACCGGATATTCGCTGCCTTGACTCTTATGCACGGTTATGGCGTAGGCGTGCTCAAGATCCTCCAGCATGGAAAATTCATAGCTCACCTGTCGGTCATCAAATAGGATCTCCATGCGCTTGTCCGCCGGATGGATGCTCAGGATCTCACCGATGTCGCCGTTGAAGATGCCCGCTCCCTTTTGCGAGCCGCGCGCCCACTCGATGTCGTAGTTGTTGCGGATCTGCATTACCTTGTCACCCACGCGAAAGATCTTTTCACGGAAGGGATGCTCGAGCTTGTCCGGCGATTTCGGATTCATCGTGCTTTGCAAAATACGGTTGAGGTTATCGGTTCCGCCCTCCCCTCGACGCGAGGGTGTGATGATCTGAATGCGACTCACAATGTCCGCGCCGTAAGCCCTTGGAAGACGATTTCGGCAAAGGTCGGCCACCGTCTGCGCCACCGCGCTGTCACTCTCGCGCGGCACGTAGAAGAAGTCGTTGTCGTTTACGTTCAGAAGCGGCATCTCCCCGCCGTGAATGCGGTGCGCGTTGGTAATGATCAGACTTTCCTGTGCCTGACGGAACACCTCGGTCAGCTTGATGGTGGAAAAGCGCCCACTCTCGATCAGATCGTGAAGCACGTTGCCTGCGCCCACCGACGGCAGCTGATCGGCGTCACCAATCAGGATCAGGTGCGCACCCGGCTTGACCGCCTTCAGAAGGGCGCAAAACAGATAGGTGTCCGCCATCGACATTTCGTCAAGAATCACCACGTCCTGCGACAAAAAGTTGTGCTCGTTGCGAAGAAAGACCGGTTCGTCCCCCTTCTCGTGAGAATATTCCAGCATACGGTGAATGGTCTTGGCCTCGCTGCCCGTTGACTCGGAAAGCCGCTTGGCGGCGCGTCCTGTGGGCGCGGCCAATGCCACCTTAAGTCCCATACTGTTAAAAATGCGAAGAAGCGCGCGTACCACTGTGGTTTTTCCCGTACCCGGACCGCCCGTAAGCACCATAACGCCACTGGACATCGCGTCAATGATGGCCTGACGCTGAAGCCCTGCATAGGTCAGCTGCTGAGCCAGCTCCTCGCGCTCGATAAAGCGTCCGATCTCCCGAATATCCGCACAAACACATACCCGATCGAGCAGCAATAGCTTATCGGCAATGTATTTTTCGCACGAATAGGTATGCTCATCAAACAGATAGGTCACACCCTCACGCTTGACCGAAACCAATCGTCTCTTGCTTAAAAGCGCACGAATTGCCTCTTCAACCTCATCATTTGTTACCGAAAGCATATCCGAAGCCGCACGAATCAACTCTTCCTTCGGCAGACAGGTGTGACCGCTTTGGAAGGCCTGATCGCCAAGAACATGCAAAATACCGCCACCAAGTCGCTCGGGCGCATTTTGGGAAAAGCCCAGCGTCCGGGCAAAGCTATCCACACGCTCAAAGCCAATGCCCTCGATCTCACGGCAAAAAACATACGGATCGCGCTTGGCAATTTCAATGGAGGCCGTTCCCCACCGCCGATAGATCTTGACCGTTGCCGTCGCACCAAAGGGCTCACGGAAAAACATCATCACCGAGCGCATCCCCGCCTTGGCCTTGAAATCCTCACCGATCTCAAGCGCACGCTTACGCGAGATGCCCTGGATCTGCGAAAGCCACTCGGGGTGATTTTCGATCACACTGAAGGTATCCTCGCCATACTCGGAAACAATGCGCGCAGCGATCTTGGGGCCAATGCCCTTAACGGCACCCGATGCAAGATACCGAAGCATCGCCGCCTTGGTCTCGGGCAAAATGCTCTCGTACTCCAACACCTGAAGCTGTGTCCCATACTTGGGATTGTGCGCCCACTTTCCATATAGCACGACGCCGTCGCCCTCCGCCAGATACGGAAGCGTACCGGTCGCGGTCACAACCTCACCGGAATCCAGGGCAAAATCAAAAACCGTATAGCCGTTTTCCTCGTTCGCATAGATAATTGCCTCTACGCTACCCGAAAAGCGCTCCATCCCGTCCACGCGGGTTTCCTGCCGAAGCTCCTCCATTTTGCCCTCCTTTTTTCAGAATACAAGGAAGGATTTTCACCACCGGGGGCGAAAATCCTTATCCGTTATCCGATAGGATCCGATATGGGATCCTTTTTCTCTTCAAAAATTGCAAAAGATCGTTTGTAGCATATTTTTCCATAACCAAAACAAACATATCTCTTTTTCCTGAAAGAAAAAGTGCATCTTTTGCCTCTTCATAATAAAGCTCGATCTGTTCGGATACTGCCGCCGAATCCACAAAGACCGTCCATCTGAGACACGGATTCGGAAAGCAAGAGACCGACAGAGCATGAGCAAACGCGTAAAACCCAAAAACAGCAAATACGCAAACCAGAATTTTAAGTATAAGTTCAATCATGGCATATCCTCCTATAAGAAGGATATGCCATTTTCTTTAAAAGGTCAACCGAGAAGCTCTGCACGAAGCGTATCGGCAAGATCGGTCTTCTCCCACGCCACGCCCAGATCCTCACGTCCCATATGTCCGTAAGCCGCAAGATCGGAATAAATGGGGCGACGAAGCTCAAACTTCTCAATGATCGCCGCCGGGCGAAGGTCAACGTGTCTCGAAACCGCCGCAGAGATCTTGGCCTCATCCACCTTGGCTGTTCCAAAGGTGTCGATCAGCACCGAAACGGGCTTAGCCACGCCGATGGCATAGGCCACCTGCACCTCACACTTGTCGGCAAGTCCTGCCGCCACAATGTTCTTAGCCACGTAGCGAGCCGCATACGAGGCCGAGCGGTCCACCTTTGTCGGGTCCTTACCCGAAAAAGCGCCGCCGCCGTGGCGCGAATATCCACCGTATGTATCCACAATGATCTTACGACCCGTAAGACCCGTATCACCGGCAGGTCCGCCCACAACAAAGCGCCCTGTCGGGTTTACGTAGATTTTGGTCTCCCCGTCAAGAAGCTCTGCGGGAACGGTTGTACGAATAACCTCGCGGATAATATCCTCGCGGATCTGCGCGAGCTCCACGTCCGCGCTGTGCTGCGAGGAAATTACCACCGTATCCACGCGAAGCGGCTTGCCGTCCACGTATTCCACCGTCACCTGGGTCTTGCCATCGGGACGAAGATACGGCAGGATACCGTCCTTTCTCACCGCCGTCAGCTTCTTCGAAAGCGCGTGCGCCAACGAGATGGGAAGCGGCATAAGCTCGGGTGTCTCGTTACAAGCGTAACCGAACATAAGTCCCTGGTCACCCGCACCGATGTCAAAGCGATCGGTATCGCCGTTCTTGGCCTCGAGAGACTTGTCTACGCCAAGCGCGATATCGGGCGACTGCTCATGGATCGAGTTGAGAACCGCGCAACTGTCGCAATCGAAGCCGTACTTTGCGCGATCGTAGCCGATCTTGCGCACTGTCTCGCGGACAACCCCTTGAATATCAACGTAAGCATTCGTTGTTATCTCACCCATAACCATCACAAGACCTGTCGTGCAGCAGGTTTCACAAGCCACGCGGGACATAGGGTCCTGTCTCAAAAACTCATCGAGAAGCGCATCCGAAATTTTATCGCAAATTTTATCGGGATGTCCCTCGGTTACCGATTCACTCGTAAAAAGAATTCTTTCCATGTTCTCTCTCCTTTATTTTCCGAAATAAAAAACTCACTCCATCGACGAAGTGAGTTTTTTCACCTCATCTGTCCGAATTTGGCACCTTACGTAACCGCAGGTTGCCGGGCTTCGCAGGGTCGGTCCCTCCGCCACTCTTGATAAGATATATATATTCAACCAAAGTTCGTTTTTTCTATTTTAACATATTTTTCGATGTTTTTCAAGTGTTTTTTCGCAAATTATGCGTCAAACCTATCAAAGCACCAAAAATCAAAAGAAAGAAGCCAAGGTCAAAGCCGCATTTTTGTCCAAAAGGTTGAAGAAAATTTTTGCAACTTCAAAACGCAAACCAACACCATTTTCCATAATCGCGTCGTTTAAACACCAAACCGTTCCACGATCACTTTACCAACCTTGTAAAGATAAGAAAGCTTAGCTTCAAGAAGCTCGGGCGCGCACGTGGGAATTCGTCTCACCGCAAAATGCGCTTCGTAATTGAACGTCCCCTTATAATTGATCTCGCCAAGAGCGCGCATCACGTCCTGCCACTTGATATTTCCCTCAAAGGGAGCAACGTGATCGTCGTGAAAGCCCGTGTTGTCACTGACGTGCAGAACCTTCAACCGCTTGCCGATCTTGGTAATATTTTTATACTGATCCACGCTTGCCATCAGCGACTTTTGTCCGCCATGTACGTTTCCGTGTCCCGTATCCCAACAAACGCCCACGCTCTCATCGTGAAAGCGATCGACCAAAGCCAACAACGTGTCGGTCTTCGACATTTCGGAACGGAGGTACGCCGGACACGTGTTTTCCAGTGCCAGGCCCACGCCGTGTTTTCGGCAAGCCTCCACAAACGGTGCAAAATATTCATAATTATAGTCAAGACATTCCTGTTCCGTCCCGATCTTTTCAATGGGATGAAAGACCAACCACGGAATCCCCATCCGCGCGCTTCCCTCGATGGTTCGATATTGAAGCTCACGAAAACCGTCCTCACCACAGCCCTCATACGTCGGACACTCCACAATCGGCGAGTGCGCTTGCCCAAACCGCATGCCGTTTTGCTCGGCAAATTCCTTTATTTCCTCCAAATATGCCTGCCATCCCTTTCCCACAAAGGGAGACGCCAAGGTGGAACACATATCGTTAAAATTAAAGTCAAAAACGCGAAAGCCGCATTTCGCCAAATGCAGCATCTCCTCCTTAACCGAGGTATGAAACGTGCCGTCAAAAATCAAATTCAAGGAGGTTGAAATGTCAAGCTTCATAACCCTTCCCCTATTCTATATATGAAGTATTTTTGAAAGTCTCTTATACAAAAGCAGATTCAGAACCGAGCAGATGATTCCCTTGACCAAATTGAACGGCATCACCGCAAATACGATCATACTCTCAAGGCTTCCGACCAGAGGATTGACCTCTTTGGCCATTCCCAAGATCGCGTCAAGAGGAAAACCGGCCAAAGCCACGTAAGCGGGAATCATAATAAAATAATTTACAAAAGCACCGACCACCACCAAGGACAGAACTCCGACACAAAGCGCAAGAATTGCCCCTTTTATGGTCTTTTTATATTTATAAATCACAGCCGCAGGAACGACCAGCGCGCATCCCATGGCGAAATTGGCAAATTCGCCGACACCTGCCGTGATTGTTCCGTTCATAAGTAAATTCAGGATATTCTTCAAAAGCTCCATCATCACCGCCGCCATAGGCCCCATAGCAAAGCCGCCCATCAGTATGACGGTTTCCGAAAGATCAAGCTCATAAAAGGACGGCGCGAACGGAAGCGGAAACTCAAGCAACATAATGACAGCCGAAATGGCGGTCAAAATGGCAATCTTGGTCATGTTATGTAACGAAAAAAGCTTGGTTTTATTCATATTTCTTTCTCCCTATCATGTAATAGTATATAAAGACATGGGGGAAAAGATAACAAAAAATCCCGACAATACGTCGGGGATACAAAAAGGCTATCTTTTCTCATCCGGACTATCACCGTCGGCGCAGGAATCACACCTGCTCATGCTCTCGCTCGTGGGCTTTACCACCGATATTGGAATTGCACCAATCCCCAAAGTATTCCGTTAATAAGATGGGAATCGGCGGAGTTGCCAAAGGCAACTCCGCCATAGATTCCAATCAATCGATCGGGTAATTAAGCGAGGATCTCGCCAACGACGCCCGAACCAACCGTTCTACCACCCTCACGGATAGCGAAACGAAGACCCTTCTCACAAGCGATGGGCGTGATAAGCTCAACAGTCATATCAACGTTATCGCCGGGATGGCACATCTCAACACCCTCGGGAAGCTCGATGGTACCGGTAACGTCAGTCGTTCTGAAGTAGAACTGAGGTCTGTAACCTGCGAAGAAGGGCTTCTTACGGCCGCCTTCCTTCTCAGTAAGAACGTAAACCTGACCAATGAACTTGGTGTGGGGGTTTACAGAGCCGGGCTTGCAAAGAACCTGACCACGCTCGATCTCGTCCTTAGCAATACCACGAAGAAGTGCACCGATGTTGTCACCAGCCTCTGCCTGAGGAAGGAGCTTGTGGAACATCTCAACACCGGTAACGGTGGTGTTCTTCTTCTCGTCG
>CAJGDZ010000037.1 GCA_904502055.1 uncultured Clostridia bacterium
CACAAACACCAAGCTTGTGATCACGATGGGTAACCACGACTGGAATGCCTTTAACAAGCCCGCTCAGTATGACAACACGGTGGCAGTCGAGTTGTTTGAAGAATATTTCGGCAAGGGCTCGACCACGGGAATGGTAAAGATCGGCGGCTATTGGTTCATCACTCTCAATAACGACGATATTTCGGCGCTTCCGAACCAGGCCTTCCGCGGCTGGGGCTGGGGCTACAGTGACGCGAGAGTGGCTGAGTATGAGAGGATGATCGAGGCGGCGATCGCCGACACGGGAACCGACAAGCCCATTTTCGTTGTCCGTCACACCGGTGACATTGGCACGGTGCTGGGTACCGACGAGTTTATTGCCTCCGCGTCCGCCACCGCGGTGGAAAACCTTGAGGCACTTCAGAGCAAGTACCCCAACCTTGTGGTGTTTTCGGGTCACTCGCATTACCCCATTTATGACGAATTCTCCATTCATCAGGAGCACTATACCTCGCTCAATACCGGTACGCTCGGCTCGAGCTCACAGCCCCGTATTGGCGGTAAGAAGGTGGATATGTCCTCCGCGAGCAACGTGACGGGTGTTTGGTTGCTTGAGGTTGATGAGATTGGACGTACCCGTATCCGCATCTGGGACGGAGCCACGAACGGATTCTATGGTGAGACGTATATGATCGACTCTTACCAGAAGGAAGACTTCCTTTACACCGAGGATCGTTATAGCTCGGAGGATGTCTTCTTTGCCGAGGGTGCAGAGATCCAAATTGGTGATATCTTTGATACGTCGGTTTCGATTTCCTTCCTTCCCGTGCCCGAAGCTTCGCTTCTTGCAAGAGCTTATGAGGTCGTTCTTAGCGACAACGAGGGCAACGTGCTTGAAACGAAGTACATTCTCCCCGAATATTATATCGAAAAATTTGACGTTCCGTTTATGCATTCTTTTGAGAATTTGACACCCTCCACGACCTATCACGTGACGGTCACGGCGATCAATCCCGCGCAGAGCGTAGAGATCGACCACAAGGATGCTTTCCGCTCCGTGCCGCTTACCGCTACCTTTACCACAAGTGCGGCGGCGACCGAGACCGATGGTGCGGATCTCATTGATATCGTGATCGACTCGGAAAATAAGACCGTGAAAAAGAAGATCGGAAACAACCTTGCCGTTGCCGTGCGCGGTACGCCGACGTATGCGTATGACGAGACGGTGGGAATGAACGTGGTGTCGCTGGATGGCGACACCGATTCGATCCTTCGCTTTGAGTGCCAGTCGATTTCGGATACCTTGGTTGAGGGCTTTACACTGGAGACCTTTATCCGTGTGGACGCGATCCCCTCGGAAAACGGCGGACTCATTAGCTGTACGCAGAGCGGCGGTTACGGTCTGTGGGCATATGCGAACGGATCGCTTCGCTTCCGTCTGGTCGACAACAAGACCAGTGACAGCGGATCTGCCCTAACGCGCAACATCACGCTGTGCAACTATACGGTTGGCAAATATTATCACATTGTAATTACCTTTGACGGCACCACTTGCCGTGCTTACCTCAACGGAGGGGCGGCCGGCTCGGTAGAGCTGGAGGAAGGACTGAAGCTTCCCTTGAGCGCGAACAACCGCAATCTTGTGGTTGGCGCGGATACCCAAACCGGGGCAAACATCCAGACCCCCACGAAGTGTACGGTGGGTATCGTTCGTATGTATTCGGACGTTATGACCGCAGACGAGGCGCGCGAGGCGTATGAGGCACTGGAGCTTCCCGAGATCCCCGAGGTTTCGGACAATGAGCTTTTGAACCTTTCGATCAACGCCTCCGCACAGACCGCTACCGATGTGGCGGGCAAGGGAACGGTGCAGACCACGCTCGGCACGCCTGCCTTTGCCTATGACGAGACGCTGGGGCGCGACGTGGTGTCGGTGGACGGCACGAGCGGCACGATCTATCACTTTACGATGCAACCGTTTGCCGACAGCCTTTTGGACGGTGCCTTTACCTTTGAGACGCTGGTTCGCGTGGATGAGCTTCCGACCGAAAAAGACGGCGGACTTATCGGCGCATTGCACGGCGGCGGTTTCGGACTTTTTGCTATGCTTGACGGCCAGCTTCGCTTCCGTATTTATAACGACACTTCCATTAAGGACATCGATCTTACGACCTATGTCTGTGACACCTATTACCACGTAGTGGCCGTGTATAACGGTCAGACCTGCACGGTCTACCTCAACGGTAAGGTGGCCGGATCGACCGAGATGTCGGACTTTGTCTTGTCCGCATCCGATGATAAATATCGTAATCTTGTGGTTGGCGGAGATACCAACATCGCCACCCCGTCAAAATTTACCAACCCTTCGGCGTGCACAATCGGTGTTTTGAAGCTGTATGATAACGCGCTGACGGCGGACGAGGTGGCTACCGCCTACGGAAACGCAATCAATAAGTAATATAATTTTCGAAAGGAAACCAATATGAAAAACACATTTTTCTCAAAAAGAATTTGGCTTGTGGCGATGCTGGCGGCACTTGTGCTGATTTTTACGCTGTCTGCCTTTGCGGATGCCGCTTCCGCCAACACCGAGACGTCTGCCATTGACCTGATCTCCTATCAGGTAAAAGCGGACGAAAATGGCGCGTTTTCGGTTCGCCTGATCACCGGTGTGGATTCGCTTGACTACAAATATTGCATCTATACGGTGGACGTTACCGCGAGAAACACGGCCGGAAACGACGTGACAACAACGCTTATGGGCAGAGAAAACTACGTATATTCCTCGATTTTCGGCGGTCAGACCGAGTACGCGGTAAGCGAGATCTCCGATTACCCGTATGCCTCCTTGGTTACGGTGAAGGGACTTCGGACGGCCTCGAGCTACATAAAGCTGAAGATCACCCCGATGGTGGTTACCGCCGATGGCGAGAAGGTGTCCGGCAAGACGGTATTTTTGGTTTATAACGGTGAGCCGGATGGCGAGGGTTATCCCGCATTTGAAGTCGGATTTGCCGATGAGGAAGCGCCGCGTCATACCGTGGTTCTCGATCCCGAGAAGCAGAGCGAGATGAGCGCGTATCTGCCGGACAGTTGGCAGACGAAGCTTGAGAGCATTAGCATCAGCGACACGGAGACCTTTGCTTTCGCACTTCAGACCGATACACACTATACGATCTACAACAATTCGAACGAGAAGGATCTGAATTGCCTCAAGGCACTCACGCACTTCCTTCCTCTTGACTTCATCGCCAATACCGGTGACCTTATTAAGGGATATCAGGCGGTTGAGGAAAATACCCCCGCCAACTCGCTGGCCAGCATGAAGGAGCTTGTTCGCCGCTATACCGAGGACGTGAACAGTTCGGTACTTCTGACCTTTGGCAACCACGATACCAACCAGATCTGGTGTAAGCAGAACACGGTTCCTTCCGATCAGTTCAATCAGCAGGATTTCTACGATCTTGTTGTCAGCAATCTGGAAACGGTCAATGGCGACAATATGACGACGAACGGCGAGAGCGCTTACTATTACGTGGACTTCCCCCACGATGAAATTCGTGTCATTATGCTCAATACATCCGATGGTGACTACGTAAACAGCTTCGGTAGTCTTTCCAAGATCTCGAACGCGCAGGCGGCTTGGTTCCGCGACGTGGCTTTGGATACCGAGTATTCGGTGCTTGTAATGATGCACGTGCCGCTTCTGACCGAGTTCCCCGAAAACGAAAGCTGGCAGATGACAAACAGCGATGCGGTTCGCAATGCCGTAAATGCCTTTGTGGACAACGGCGGCGACTTCATCGCTTATATGTACGGACACAACCATTTGCAGGAAACGATGGTAGACAGTGACGGTCGACGTCACATCTCCTTCACGAACAACTCGGAAAGGGCTGAGATCATTACGATCGATAAGGCAGCCCGCAAGATCGTGACCTACGGTCTTGGCGCAAACGTGGTAGACCGCGAATTTGATTATTGATTTTTAATAAGGAAGATTTTGTATGAAGATCTACAAAACCGAGGAGCTGATCGAAGAGGGGAAGAGCCTATACATCTTTTCCAAGAAGAACGATCACAGCCAGGCGACGCACGTACACGATTTCATTGAGATCGTCTACGTGCTTGGCGGCAGTGCCACGCAGGTGCTTGACGGCGAGCCGTTGGAGGTCAAGCGGGGAGATATGGTCTTCCTCAACTACGGAAGCACGCATTCCTTCGAGGCGCACGGCGAGTTTCACTATATCAACATCTGCTTCTCGCCGGAAATGGTGGGCAGCGTGATTTCGGATCACAATGCGCTCTCGCTTCTGTCGCTCACCGCCTTCAACGAAATGCGAAGCGGCTTGAATTGCGGTAAGATCTCCTTTTTCGGGCGCGAGCGAAGCGAGATCGAGTGGATCCTTTCGGACATGCTTCGCGAATGCAACGAGAAAAGATCGTCGTGGCATTCGGTGATGGAGAGCTATTTTAACGTTCTCATCACGCGTATGCTCCGCAAGAGCGAGCTCTGCCAAAGCGGCGAGGAGAGCGACGAGATCTGGCGCGAATTCGCCGATTTTGTGGACGGCAATCTTACTGCCGAGCTGACACTTTCGGATCTGGCCAGCAAATGCTTCTATAACCCCTCGTATTTCAGCCGTGTCTTCAAAAAGCATTTCCGTATGTCGCCGTTCGAATACATTGCCGAGCGGCGTGTGCAGTTCGCGATGAAGCTTCTCGGTGAAACGAAGGATCCCGTGGATGATATTCTCAGGCGCTCGGGCTTTTCGGATCGAAGCAGCTTCTACCGCGCGTTTTCGAGGTACACGGGCATGACGCCGGGCGAATATCGGCGCTCGGAGGTAAAAAAATCCAACAAATAAGTCAAAAAAAGATACAGACAAGGCCTTCCTCATTATGATATAATGCAAGTATCATAAAAGGGAGGTCTTTGTTATGCAGAAAAACGTTGATTTTAAATTGAACGTGCAGGAATACCGCGATAAGGTATACGCCTGCTTTATCGGCAAAAACATTGGAGGCACGGTGGGCGGGCCCTACGAGGGCAAGCGTGAGATCCTTGACGTGAAGGGATTTACGACCGAGCCGGGCGTGCCGCTTCCCAATGACGACCTCGATCTTCAGCTGGTGTGGCTATTTGGCGTGGAGCGCCTTGGGATCTCCGCCATCAACGCGGCTACACTCGGCGAGCTTTGGCTGAGCTTCATTCCCGCGCCTTGGCAGGAGTATGGCATTTGCAAGGCCAATATGCGCCGCGGCCTCATTCCGCCGATCGCGGGTGACTATCAGAACACCTGGAAGCACTCGAACGGTGCCTGGATCCGCACCGAGGTTTGGGCGTGTATGGCGCCCGGTTGCCCCGCAATCGCGGCGAAGTACGCGGTGGAGGATGCCAAGGTCGATCACGGCTCGGGCGAGGGCACCTATGCAGCCGCCTTTGTGGCGGCCATGCAGTCAGCGGCCTTTGTTCTGAGAGATCTGCGTGCGTGCATTGAGCTGGCGCTGAACTGCATCCCCGCCGCTTCACGCATGGCAAAGAGCATCCGCTTGGTGCTTGAGAGCTACGATGCCGGCAAGGAAGCGATGGAGACGAGAAATCTCGTGCAGGAGAGCAACAGCGACATTGGTGACGGTTGGTTTGAGGCACCCTCAAACGTGGCGTACGCCGTGATCGGTCTTCTTTACGGTGAGGGAGATTTCAAGAAATCGATGCTGACCGCAATCAATTGCGGTGACGACACCGATTGCACCGCCTCGACTGTGGGGGCTACCTTCGGAATTCTTGGCGGCACGGCGGGCATTCCCGAGGATTGGCGTGCGTATATCGGCGACGAGATCGTGACCATTTCGATTGACCGCAGCGGCATTCTGCGCCGCACGCCGAGTACCTGCCAAGAGCTTACCGACCGCATAGCGGCGCAAGCACCGCACGTTCTTTTTGAATGCGGCGGCGAGAGCGTTCTTTGGGACGGCGCAACCGAGATTCCCGACAACGTGGATGAGCTTCTGAAGAAGCAGTGCGGCCGCATTCGCGGTATGAGCTCGGTGAAGCCCTATTCGATGCACTTTGACGGCGCGGTGCTGAGCGCCGACGTGATCCTTGACGGTGCGCCCGAGATCGCGCCGAACGGCGAGCGGAAGGTCAAGATCGTGCTGACCAATCAGTATGATAAGTTTGGCAGAGTTTTCTACTATGCCAACCTCCGTTGGTGGCTGCCCGACGGATTTTCGATCGAGGGAGACAAGAAGACCGTGCAGATCTCAACCAACGATTACAGCCATTACAACGGCGTGAGTACCGTGGAGGTGACCGTCCGCGCAGGTGAGCGCGTGGAGGCGGTCAACCGCATCGTGCTTGAGGTTACGCTCGACGGAAGAATCCTTCCTTTGTATATTCCTATCCATCTTTTGAGCTAACAAAGGCGCCGCCCGAGAGGGCGGCGCTTTTTTTTCTTTTGATTAGGATTTGGTTGGCCTTATTTTATGTTTTGTTTCTATAAAAATACCAAAAATATCAAAATAAAGCTTAAAAATCAAGGAAAAAAAGTAATTTTGTGCTAAAAACCGAAAAAAAGAGAATAGATTTTTCACTTGTTTGGCCAAAGGTAGTTGTATTATAATAAATTGAGAAGATATACGATACTAACCTATATTATAACAAGGAGAAATGTGTATGAAAAACAAGACGGTTTTTTCGGGGTTATCCCTCTTCTTGGCGGTTCTTATGCTGATTGGTACACTGCCTCTCGGCGTATTTGCCTTTGAAGGAACGGGGGCAAATGCCAAGCCCAATTACACCGAATTCCGAGGCGAGAACGGTATGTTCGAGGATTCGAACGGTGTAATGGTGTACTATGGTATTGAGGATTACTACAAGACCAGCAGGAAAGACGTGCAGCTTACCACCGAGTATAAGACGGTGGACGATTCGGTAAGCGCGTCGAACACCTCGGTCGCCGCGTATTACGATGAGTGCCCGTATCTGTATGCCGACTACGCCATTTATTTTGACGAGTCGATCGCGGGCACGACGGTAAAGGTGCGTTACGGCCTTTCGATGCAGGATGCCGTTTATTACGTGGACAGCGCCACGGGCGAGATCGTGAAGGGTGACAAGTCGCCCATTGAGCTCACCGCCAACAATCACAACACCAAAAATTCCGACTATAATGCGGGCTTCGGTATGGTTTACGGCGAGGACGGCGAGCTGGAATATACCACGCGCTACTACGCTAAGAAGGGTATCATCTTCTATATCCTCAATCACCGCGCAAGCGAGCGTATTGGACAGGAGGATGACGTTTCGATCCTTACCGACTACATCGAGCAGGGCTACATCGTAGTTACCGTTGATTTTAAGGCAAACGAAAACGCGGTGACCCCCTACATCGAAAATGCTCTCGTCTCGCTTCGTGCGATGTTTGATACGTGCACGGAGGATGAGGCGCTGAGGGCGCTTGGCGTGACGACCGATACCAATTCGCTGTATTTTCTTCCCGAGGGCTGTCGCGTGGAGCGCGACGTGTGGTTCTGGGATCCCTCGATCTTTGGTGTAAGCGGCACGATGGAGAGCTTCCGCCAAACCTGGAACGAGAAGATCTCCTTTGAGGCGACGGGAAATCAGACGCTGAGCAATCCGAAAATTTACGATACGCTGGGTATCGGCTCGGTGGACAGCGTGGAGGAAATGATCACCACGGTTACCAAGAAGGATGGTACGCCCATCGAGTACAAGCAGAGTATGGATATTATTTATCCCTCTCAGCCGAAAGCGGGCTATAAGGTGCCGTTATACGTCCAGGAGGGTACGCTGGAGCACCGTGAGCAGAACGTGCTTACGGGCTATACCCGTGTTACCTTTACCTCGTTTGCTCTGAATGGCTATGCGTGTGTGGAATACGACCACCCCTACTGGCCGTTCCTTTACCGTTATGACTATTATTTCAAAAACAGCGGCGGAGACTACGGTCTCAGAGCAAGCTCGGCGAACAACGCGCGTGCGGCGGTTCGCTTGGCAAAATATCTTGCCGCTGAGCTTGGTTACAGCAACACCCTTGTGGGTGCGGGAGGCATTTCCAAGGCAACACCGGGCGTGGCGGTTCTTTCAATCAAAAACAACAAGCAGCTTCCGCAGGATGCGGTGACCGCCTTTGGCGTGACGTATGACAATTCGGTCTACGAGGGAGATATTCTTGTGGACGGCACAGTCACAAAGGCGATCCTTCAGCCCTTTATGTACTACGATGAGGAAGGCACAAGAGAGGTAAGCTCGGACTGTGCCGTGACCTACAATTCGTCGGGCGGCGGCGTAGAAAAGTTGTTTGGAGAATGGGCAGACTACGAAAAAGTACCTATGGTGCTTTCGGGCGGTTTGCGTGATGACTACAGTTGTTACAATTATTGGGAAAAAGAGGTGGCGTGGTTCGATGCAAATGCCACCGAGCCCTTCCTGCCCATTACTCAGCTTGACCAGGGGCATACGTACCCCGTTGGTTACGATACCGAGCACGGCTACTATCGTACGAACGCCATGCTGAAATTCTTTGACACCGTCTTGAAGCCCGAGATGAACGCCGCGCCCGAAGTGCTTTGGGTGACGCCGGTGGGCGGCTCGCGCAACGTTCCCGTTACGGGTAAGTGGACGGTAGGTCCGTATACGCCCTTTGGCTGGGAGATCGATTCTTACGATTGGGATCAAACCATTCAGATCCGCTTTGTCACCTCGGTAGATCCCGCGTCGGTGAAGTCCGGTGTCACTGTGACAACCGAGGGTGGCAAGAAGGTGAAGGGAACTTGGGTCGCATCCGAGCAAAATGCTTTGTATACCTTTGAGAGCTACGAGCTTGCGGCGGGAACGAAGTACAACATCAACGTCACAAGCGGCGTAAAGGGAGAAAACGGCGTGGCGCTTGCTGAAGAGAGAACGTTCTCCTTTACAACGGAGGGAACCTACCTTGTGAAGTCGGTTGCCGATACCTACGTTTCGAAAACCAGGCCCGACACGGCGTTTGGTGAGGCCGGTGAGCTGAAGTCCGGCGGCGAGTATATTACGCTGATAAGCTTTGAGGCTGAAAATATCACCGAAGCGGAGAATTTGCTTCTGCGCGCCGACGTGGCGCTTGAGGCAACGCCTTCGTTTAAGGTATACGCGCTTTCCGATACGCTTGTGGACGGTGCGGAGGTGACCTACAGCACGTTGATCGCCTCCGACGCTTGGGAAAACAAGGTGCTTATTGGCGAATACACGATCGAGGACGGCGCATTGGCACTCGATCTTTCGTCGCTTGCCGAGCCGGAGCTTGGTCGGTACGTAACGCTTGCCTTTGTGCCCGCGGTAGAGCCGAATCAAAATCCGCACGTGTATTTCAACGACTTTGAAACGCCGACGATCGGTACGGCCATCCAAACAAGTGAGTATCCCGTGACTGACAATAACGGAAATTTGATCGGAAACGGCACATATGATGTTGTGGCGAGGAACGGAAAGGTTACTGACGCAAGAAGCTACTGGGTTGGCTCAACGTCGTACGCACTTTGGCGGAGCACGAGTCCTGCTTCGCCGTATATGTGGGCCAGATCGGGCAGTACCTCCGACGGTTGGCTCATAGACGGTGCAGAGCTTTCGTCTACTCAGATCTTCCGCGTGAAAACGCAGCTTGGACAGGGACAGAAGATGAAGTTCTTCAATACCACGACGAATGACCGAGTCAACGGATTGACATCGGCGGACATCGGAAAGACCTTCCGCGTGACCTTTGATATTTATCCGATTCGCGACCTTACGCTCACGATCGGTATGACGGCAGTAAGCTCTGCTGAATTCACAGGCAAGACGGTTGACAGAGAGGTATCGGCGAACGAGTGGACGACGGTGACCTGCGAGCTTACGCTGACCGAAGCGATGGTTGCCGCGCAGGCGGGTCTTGTATCCATTCAACTGCAATATCCGAACGAAACGCCGACATATACTGCCTATACATATTTTGACAATCTTAGCGTCAAGGAGCTGATCCCCTCGTTTACGGCAGAGAAGGGCGCCTTCTCGCTGATAAGCACCAAGAGCGGTATGCCCTTGAACCAGCCCATTACCGTATTTTTCGACGAGGCGATGGATCTTTCGAGCTTCGCCGAGGGGATGACCGTGAAAAACGAGAACAGTGGCAAGCGCATCGCAGGTGAATGGCAGGCGGTCGGTGATGACAACACGACCTTTGCCTTTGTAACCAAGGGACTTGTCGCGAACACGACCTATTCGGTAAGCTCGACAAAGGCGCTTCTGACGCTGGCGGGTACGAGCTTTGGGGCGAAGCTCCTGAAGACCGTGGTCACCGAGGGCGACTATGCGGTACGTCCGATCGCTACATCTTATGTGTCGGTTGCTGAGCCGAAGGCGCACTTCGGACTTGACGTGACACCGATTTTGGACGGCGATAAGCTGGGCGTGATCACCTTCTCGGCAAAGACCTTGAAGAATGCTACAGCGTCGAAGCTCTATCTCGATGTCGCTACCGATTCGAGCGTGTACTTCAACGTATACGCGCTTACCGACGTCGCGCTTGACAGCACGCTTTGTTATGACACGGTGGCGGGCAAGCTGACCGAGGGGGCACGTCTTGGTGGCTACGCGGCGGAAGACGGCAAGCTTGCGCTTGATCTTGAAGCTCTTTGCGGCAAGGTGAGCGGCGAGACGCTGACGCTTGTGCTTGCGGCCGGCCATCACATCTTCAATGATTTTGAAACACCCAGGATCGGTACGGCAGTTATGAACGGAGAGATCCCCGTGGTGTCGGAAGACGGTAAGGTTACGGATGCGAGAAGCACCTACAACGGTGTTCGTCCTTGGGACAAGAACATTCCCGCTTCGCCGTACATATGGTGTAAGGCCGGAGGCTCTTGCACGGGATGGCTTGTAACGGATACCGATCTTTCCTCCTCACAGCTCTTTCAGACAAGATCCGGTGTTGGATCAGCACATTCGTTGAAGTTCTTCAATACGACAACGAGGGATTCGGTGAACGGCTTGACCCAGGAAGACGTTGGAAAGAAGCTCCGTGTGACCTTTGACGTGTATCCGTCGCGCACCCTTACGTTCGAGATGGGTGTGATGGCGGTGACTTCCGGTGGATTTACGGGGGCAAAGGTCTACGGTAAGGCGCTGGCAGACCAGTGGAATTCGCTTGGATATACGGTTACGATCACGCAGGATATGGTGAATGCGCAGGCAGGTCTTGTGACACTTGCACTTTTATATCCGACGGAAGCAGAGACGTATGATGCCTATACGTATTTTGACAACCTTCGTGTTCGGGAGATCGTGGATTATACGGTCACGATGCCTGTCGAAGGTATGATGCTTATGACCGAGAACGAGGAGACTCTCGTTCTTACCGATGCGGATAAGCCCGTGGCGGACGAGATTGTGGTGGTGGAACCCCTTCCCAACCTTGACGCTTCGCTCGTTTCCTATCAGGTGACGAAGGGCGAGAATGGCGAATTTTCGGTTCGCTTGATTGCGGGAATCGATGCCTTGTCCTACAAGAGATTTGGCTACGAGATCACGGTGACCGATGCGGAAGGAACCCGCACGCTTTCGGGGCAGGATACCCGCGTTTACACCGCGCTTTATGGCGGAGAAACGCTCTATTCGATCAAGGAAGAGCTCGGCTACGAATATGCCGCACTTGCCACGGTGAAGGGTCTGGCTCTTGACTCGGATTTCACTGAGCTCGTGGTGCGCACGTACGTGGTTACACGCGAAGGCGAGACACAGTATGGCAGAGGCGCTACGCTTGTCTACACAGGAATGCTTGACAGCGAGGGCTCTTCCGAGCTTGCCGTTGTGGCAGAATAAATCCGGG
>CAJGDZ010000038.1 GCA_904502055.1 uncultured Clostridia bacterium
CCGCAAAACTTTTTGCAGAATGGGTCTGTGCAAACACCACGTCATTTTGAGCCGCGAGCCTCGATGCGGAAAAGAGAGCGAGCTCTCTTTGTCCGCCTCGTGACTCACGGCGTACATGTTCTTTGCGCTTTAGCGCAAAGAACCAAAATGACTCGGAGAACTTCCTCGATATTGCTTTTGCAGACTTTATTGCTTGAAAAAAGTTCTTTTGCCCCAAAAGTTTTTGGGGGTCGTAGGGGACTTTTTTCAAAAAGTCCCCTACACGTATCCCCCACCGATAAATCAAAATTTGAGGGGTGATGGATTTTTCAAAAAAGATTTGCTTTTTTCTATATACATTTTTTTGTTTTTTTGATATAATGAGCCCAAGAACGGTTGGGAGGAAACAAAAATGAAGGAATTTCCTGCATATATCGACGTACAGCCCCCAAGGGCGTTTGTGGACGAGCTGAAAAAGCCGCTTCACAGCGAGAAGCCGGCGCAATTTTGCGCGGAACGTCAGCCGCGCGCGGGCGAGGCGAGGGCCTTTGGGATGTTTTTGGACAAGAATTTTCCCGATCCCGAGGGCCTTCTGGACACGGCTTATGAGGATTTCGAGGCGTTTGCCAAGGTTTGCGGCGTATGGGGCGATCGCTATCCGATCCGCCTGCTTTTTTGTGCCAATTATGAGGGTGAGGCGCATCGGATCGAGGTGGACGAGAGCGGCGCGCGCGTGACGGCGGGCACCACCGAGGGCATTCGCCGCGCGCTTTATTTCCTTGAGGACAGTATGACAAAGCGCGGCGCTCCCATCCTTGCGTGCGGTAGCGTAGAGCGCAACGCTTGGGTCAAAACCAGAATTTCGCGTTGCTTTTTCTCGCCGCGCAACCGCTCGGGCAACGAGGAGGACGACGAGCTGGTCAACGGCGGCGACTATTATCCCGACAACTACCTTTCCCGTCTCGCGCACGACGGTGTGAACGGCATATGGATCTATACTCACATCGAAACGCTGGTAAGGACCACGCTTCAGCCGCAGTTTGCCGAAAAGAGCGAGCATCGCCAAAAAACGCTCAATCGCATCATCGAAAAATGCCGCCGATACGGCATCCGCGTGTTTGCCTTTTTCTCCGAGCCGCACTGGAAACACACAAACGGACATCCCGAAGTGCAGGGCAATCGGCTTTGGAACGGAAAACGGACCTTTTGCACCTCGACGCCCGAGGGCAGGGAGTTTTGCGCGGACGCGATGCATAAGCTGTTTACGGCCTGCCCGCGCCTGGGCGGTATCATCAACCTCTGTCAGGGCGAATATACCACAAGCTGTGCCTCGGCTCTGCCCATCATCGACTGTCCGCATTGCGGCAGTAAGAGCGCGGGCGAGGTGCTGGCCGACACCATGGATTGCTTTGCCGAGGGTATGCGCCGTGCGGGCGCGACGGATGCCGAGTGCATCGCGTGGAGCTACGGTATGCGTACGTGGGATATTCCGAGCATTCGTGATTACGTTCGCCATTTACCAAAGGATGTGATCGAGCTTCAGAACTTTGAGGAGGGCGGCTGGAACGAGCAGCTGGGTAAAAAGCGCTTGGCCACCGACTATTGGCTTTCCTACACCGGCCCCTCGGAGATGTTTGAGGCGACGGCGGACGAGGCGCGGACGAGCGGCGTCAAAATGTACGCAAAGCTCCAGGTTTGCAACTCGCACGAGCTGGCGACCGTGCCGTACATTCCCGCACCGGGACTGTTGTTTGATCGCTACAAATATATGTACGAGGCGGGCGTCAGCGGCGTGATGCAGTGCTGGTTTTTCGGCAATTACCCTTCGGTGATGAGCCGTGCGGCGGGCGAGCTTTCCTTTGCGGAGGATTTCTCGGACAAGCACGCCTATCTTCGCTCGCTGGCGGCGCTGACCTTTGGTGAAGAGCGCGCCGAGCAGATGGCTTGTGTTTGGGAGACCTTTGAGCAGGCGTACAAGAACTACCCGACCAGCATCAATTTCAGCTATTTGGGTCCCATGCACGCGGGCCCCACCTGGATTCTTCAGCTGATCCCCAAAAACACCGAGACCTCGCACACCTGGGTGGGCGATCTTCCCACCACGGGCGACCGCTTGCCAAACGTCCTGCGCGGTACGCATACCATGGAGGAGTGTCTGACGCTCTGCGAGCGGATGCGAAGCGGCTGGCGAGAGGGTCTTGCGCTTATGGAGTGTATTGAGGGATGCGGTGAGGATGGAGAGAGCCGCGAGCAGCTTTCGGTGGCACGGGCGCTTTCGGTGCTGTTTGACAGCGGTACCAACATTGTGGAGTTTTATCTTCTGCGCGAAAAATTGGGGCGCGGCAAGGGGGATGCACACGCGATGCTTGCGAGAATGCGCGAGATCCTTGCCTTGGAAAAGGAGAATTCGGCGCGGCTTTGTGCGCTATGTGACGGGGATAGCCGACTGGGCTTTCACGGCGAGGCCGAGCGCTATCAGTTTCATCGGGCACGCCTTGAGCACCGCATAAAGGCTTTGGAATTTGTGCTTGAGACCGAGTTTCCCGAGGTGGAGACACGGATCGAGAGGGGAATGCCTCCCTTTGATTACTACACGGCGGACTACAAGGGCGCTCCGAGTTACTTCGTGGGAAGCAGAGACGAGGCGGAATGGATCGATTTTCAGCCGAAGGGCGAGACGCCGTCGGCGCGCATGCGCGTATGGCGCGAGGACCATCGGGTGTATATGGAGCTTCACGACACGCGCGGCGGCTATTTCGTGCTGTATCCCGAGCGTCGGCTTCAGTATAGCAACCCGGCGGTCGGCATTTACCCGGACGGGGCGGTAAGGCCGCGCCTGAGCTACACGGGTGGCAGCTCCTTCCTGCACTACGGTATGGATGAGGAGCGGATCCGCGCCGAGTACGCCTGCTATCGCGTGGAGATTTTACATAAGCAGGAGGGAACCGACCTTTTGGTCTCGATGGACGAGAATGAGCTCGACGAGCTGGGGATGTTTGACCTTGGCGTGGTCTGCTCGAGCGGAGATACCCTGTGCGGCGGACAGCTTTGGGATCTTGAGCCTACTCCGTCGGTTTATGCGCGGTTTGTTCTGAAAAAATAAAAAAGCAAGAGGACTTTGGCAGAATGCACAAAAGTCCTCTTTTGTTTTGCTTCAAAATGACGAAGATGGCAAAATCAATTGACAACTGGCCGAAAAAATGGTATAATTTATACTCCGAAACTTGTTATGAGGTCGAACGCACAAAAAGTCGGAAAATACCACAACTTCACGGAAAAGACCCTTTTGTTTTTTTGGCGATGGCTTTATAATAAATACAGTACGGTGACGTGCTGAAACAAAGGGAAAGAAAGGAAACGTTTATGAAACAAACAAGAAAAATGTCGATGACGTTCAAGCTGGCACTCTCGCTGGTGCTTCTCATCGTGACCGTGATCGGCTGTATGATGACCGCCTCGGCTGAGGATCTGGAATGGAATCTTCTGACCGACGTGGATGCCGGCTACAAGGCGGAAAACGCGCACGGCGTTTTTGACGAGGCGCTTGAGGAGGACGGCACGAAATACGTGCATAACACCCGCCTGAGCCGAGGCGGCGCGTACTATATTTACGATGACGAAAACATTCTCGGTACTTACCGTTCCTTCTCGCTGGAGGGTGACTTCTACTTTGAGTCGCTTCCCTCCGGTGTACGTGTGGACAAGGACGGAACCAAGACCCCGAAGGATGCTCCGCTTTCCTTTCTGTGCTGGGCTTACAAGTCTTTGGACACGGGCGCGGTGAAGGTGTTTAACGCGCTTCGTATTGACGATGACGGAAGACTCTATCTTCCCGACGGCACGGGCCTTCGCAAGACCACCATTTTCCTTGAGGTTGGAAAGTGGTACAACATCAAGATCCTGATGATGCCCGAGAACGGCTTGTGCGAGCTGTATATCGATGGCGAGAACGTAGAGCAGTTCAATATCGTTCGTTATGATGTGAAGCTGCACAAGTCGGCGTTCGTCCGTTATTTTGACGGCTTCTATCAGTGGGGCGTTCAGATGAAGAACCTCATCGTTAAGACCGACAGCTCTTACATTGTAGGTCTGCGCGAGGAGGAGGCGGCCGACTATATCGGCTACCAGACCACCAAGCCCGAAGACGGCGAGTTCTCGCTCCGCACCGTTCTTGGCGTGAACAGCACCGAATATAATCGCATCGGTTATGAGGTGCTTATGCTTCAGAAGGATGACGATCTGGGTGAGATCTATACCGAGTCGCTTTCGGTGAAATCCAAGGTGGTTTACGAAACGCTGAAGGATGCCGACGGCAATACGTACAGTGTGAAGGATCTTTACGGCTACAATTATGCGGCCGCGCTTGAGATCGAGGGCATTCCCGAGTATCCCGGCTGCGGTTACGTTGAGATCGTTGTTCGTCCGTATATTCTCGGCATGAACGGCATCCGTATGTACGGTAAGGCCGCGGTGCTTATATATTACGGTGGCGATGCCGATGAGAACGGCTATCCCGTGGCAGAGAGAAGAGTGGAGCGTTTTGCCTCGCTTCTTCCCGAGGCAGACACCTTTATTTTTGCAGGTGGACACGCCAACACCAATTTTGGTACGTCCGAGAGGCTTCAGTCCAAGAATATGGATGCCTCGAACGTTCAGATCGAGCGCGCTTCTTACTTTAAGTTCCACTTTACCCCCGAGCAGGTAAAGCTGCTTGAGTCGGCCACCTCGGCAAAATTTGCCATTTACTCTCTGGTCAAGTCGAATACCGACTATATGCTTCACGGTACGGATACCAAGTGGGAGGAGGACACGCTGACCTATAACAATCATCCGCAGTTGGCCGCAACCTGGGAGCTGATCGACGAGGTCCCCAACGAGGACCGCGCGTATATGTACTTTGACGTGCTTCAGTACCTCAACGAGCAGATGCTCAACGAGGACGGCTCACTGACCGTTTCCTTCCGTGTGACCAATAAGGGAGCCTCGGGCGCTAACCTTACCTACATTGAGGCCAAGGAAAAGGGCGCGGAATATACCCCCAAGCTTGAGGTCGTTGCTACCATCTATGACCGTGAGCTTCAGACCAAGAAGATCTCCAACGTGGGCTACGAGGCGTGGGGTTATGCCGAGTACCTTGTGGACGAGTGGTTTGACGTTTTGGTTGACAAGGTGTTCCCGAAGGACGAAAACGGCAATCTGATCGAATATGACGTAAACAACATCGTTCCCGACGGTTATATGGCTACCGAGGCAACCGGTGATTTCACTACCGTTGTCGAGTGGGAGGCCGATAACTACATTTGGGTTCAGCCTCAGATCTGGGGCGATCATCCGGGCGGAGTAAAGCGCGAGGATGAGTGGGAAAAGGAACGCTTCACGCGCACGCTGAGCACGTTGGGTACGAGCACCGCAAACGCCTTCCTTACCTCTGAATATGCTCAGACCAAGACCGAGTATGACACCTACGGCGGTATTTCCAACGCCGGCTTTAAGGGCAAGGAAACCGGCTTCTTCCATACCGAGGTCATCGGTGACAGAACCTACATCATTGACCCGCTGGGCAACCCCTTCTTTGTAACGGGTATCAATGACTTTACCATGTATAACAGCAAGTGGGCGCTTGAAAAGTACGGAAGCGAGGCTGATTACTACACGGCTACCACCAAGCTTTTGAAGGATATGGGTCTCAACGCCGCCTTCGTCAGCCCGCAGGACAAGGTTCTTGCTGTGGACGAAAGCCTTACGACGGTGGTTCAGCTCAGCGTTGTCGGCTCGTATATGTTCTCGCTCGGACGCTCGCAGATCCAAGAGGGATACTTCCCCCACAACAATACCATCAACGTATTTGACCCCGACTTCCGCAAGATGACCAATAAGAACGTTGCGGAAACCATTCTCTCCAAGAACTATCAGGATAATCCCCGCGTTCTCGGCTACGTTTCGGATAACGAGCTTCCCGGTGGCGACGACATTCTGACTCGCTACCTGACCATCGACCCGAACGAGCCCTCCAACGCCTTCTCGTATGCCGTGGCTTGGACCTGGCTGGCCAGAAGAATGAATAACCCCGTGGTTTCGCTGGAGGAGTATCTGGCGTCGCCCGAGCTTGCCGAGATGAACGGTGAGTTCCTTGGCTTTATCTATTGCACGTACTACGGTGTGACCCGTGATGCCATCGAGGCGGTCGACCCCAACCATATGTATATGGGCTCGCGTGTTACCGGCGGATGCGGCTTCCACGAGGGTTACCTCAGAGCCGCAGGCTATCAGCTTGATATCATTACCACCAACATCTACGGCGGACCTAACTACGATTGGGAGAAGATCACCAACTACTACCGCTACTCGGGCAAGCCCATCATCATCACCGAGTTCTTTGCCAAGGCTATGGACGCCATCGACGAGAACGAGTTTATCATGGCAAACTCGACCGGTGCGGGCTTTGTCACCAAGACTCAGCAGATGCGTGCCGACTTCTATGAGCATCACGCGATCAACCTGCTGCAGACCAAGGCCTGCGTTGGTTGGGTATGGTACTGCATGCTGGACAACGACCAGCCGCTTCATTACAGCATCAACCTGCAGAAGGAAGTGGTTATGGCTTACGTTGCTTACGCACAGCACCCGCCCTATGCAGAGAGCTTTATCGACAGAGACGGCAAGGTTTACACGGATGACGAGGTTGGCTTCTTTGAAACCATTGATGAGGGTAACCCCATGATGTCCAACCACAACTGTAACAAGGGTGTGTTCAACCGTACCTACAACTCGACGGTTTCGGTTTACAGCTACGATGCAAACGGCAAGCTTCTCGGTGCCAAGAGCTATTGGGTAGAGGATCCTGAATCGGCCATTCCCGCAGACGGAACCAAGCTCAAGGCGCTTAGCAGTGATACGGTATTTACCGTCGGCAAGGCCGTGAATGCGGACGGCAGCTACACCGAGACGGTGCTGACAAACTATCAGGGCACGTATGTGGCTCTGGCACGCGCAATGCGTAAGGTCAGCGACAACCTCATCGGTCTTGTTAAGTACTTTGACGCACAGTAACTTCATATGCTCGGAGCGGAGTCGCAAGACTCCGCTCTTTTTGAATCGAAAAATACCATACAAAAAGCAAAAAATCCCTTGTAAGCGAAGGGTGGTGTGATATAATAAACTCGAAAAATACTTGTAGAGAAGTTTTTTTACAGAACCCTCGGCCATAGGAACGGAGAATTTTTATGAATTCCCGCGCGGACATAAAGCGTCGCGCACCTCTCAATTCGCCTTTCGTTATAGTCCACAAAACGGTTGGATGAATTTTGGAAAAAATCACAAAATGCGGGGCGACATATTGACACAAATATGAAAAAATGTTAAAATAAAAAACACTTTATATTCTAAATATGTGAGGGGAGAGAAAACATGAAAAACGAAAGAAGAATGAGAAAGGGACTGCTTGTTCTGGCCCTTTGTGTGTTGATGACGGTACTTTTGTCGTTTGCGGCTTCGGCGGACGATCTTCAGTGGAATCTTCTGACCGACAAGGATGCCGGATACGAGGTTCAGAAGTTCGGTGGATTTTCCGGGAACGTGGAGGTCATAGATGAAAACGGAGATCTTTGTGTGCAGAACACCGATACGCGCAAAAACGGCTCGTATTACATTTATGATACAAGTAACATTCTTGGCTCCTACCGTACCTTCTCCTTAGAGGGTGATTTCTATTTTGAATCCTTCCCCGAGGGAACGAGAAAGGACGGAGACATGGTGCGCGGCCCCAAGGAAGCCCCGATGTCCTTCCTTTGCTGGTCGTATAAGACGGTGGACGGAGAGACCACCTATTTCAACGCGCTCCGTATTGACGATGAAGGTTGTCTTTATCTTCCCAACCGATACAACACCGAAAAGTCAAGCGTTCGCTTGGAGGTTGGTAAGTGGTATAACATCCGCATCCATTTTACGCCCCAGAATGGCGTGAGTGAGTTGTATATCGATGACGAAAAGGCGGCGGATTTCCTGATCATTGCCTTTGACAGTGAAAAATTCGTTTCGAATTTCGTGCGCTATTTCGACGGCTTTTTCTCGTGGGGTGCCAAAATGAAGAACATTATCGTTAAGACCGACAGCGACTACGTGGTGGGCTTGAGCCGTGAAGAGGCGGCCGATTTCATCGGTTACCAGACCACAAAGCCGCAGGGCGGTAGCTTTGCGCTTCGTCCCATCCTCGGTGTAAACGGCACGGAATACAACCGCGTGGGCTACGAGCTTCTCACGCTTTCGATGGACGATGAGGGTACGGTGTTGTCCGAATCGGCTTCCCGTCGCGAAAAGACGGTGTACGAAGCGGTCAAGGATGCCTCGGGCAAGAGCTATTCGGTCAAGGAGCTGTTTGGTTATGATTACGCCGCGGCTATGGAGGTTGGAGACCTTCCGTTTGAGCCGGGCACGGGCTATCTTGAATTCGTTGTTCGTCCGTACGTGCTTGGCATGGACGGATTGCGCCGCTACGGCGATTCGGTGGTGCTTTCTTACTATGGCGAGACCGATGAAGAGGGCTATCCTGTGCTTGAGCGCCGCGATGAGCGCGTGGTAAAGCTTGCGCCGAGTGACGATACTTTTATTTATGCAGGCACGGCGTGGGGCAACACCGCGTTTGGTGACTACACCCGACTTCAGATGAAAAATATGGATCCGACCAACATCGCGCCCGAGCGTGCATCTTATATCAAGTTTACGCTTTCGCCCGAGCAGGTGAAGATGGTGGAGTCGGCCGTTTCGGCACATCTTTGCATCAACACCGCCTCGGCAGCTCCCTTGGAGATCCTTGTGAACGGAACGAGCACCGAGTGGAGTGGAACAACACTTACTTACAACAATCATCCTCAGCTTGCCAAAACCCAAGAGCAGGTCTTCCGCGGAGAGGTAAAGAACGGACAGTACGTATACGTTGACGTGTTCTCTTATCTTACCGAGCAGATGCTTGAGGAGGACGGATCGCTGACGGTTTCCTTCCGTATCACTACCGTGGGAGACCCGAACGCCACGCTCGCGTATATCGAGTCCACGGAGGGCGCGGAGAGCACCCGTCCGTATCTTGAGGTCGCGAATACCATCTACGAGCAGGAGCTGAAGTCGTTCAAGATCTCCAACTTCGGCTATGAGCCTTGGGGTTACGCCGAGATGCTTGTGGACGAATGGTTTGACGAGCTGAAGGATAAGATCTACAAAAAGGATGCCAACGGAAATCTCATCGAGTATGAGGTGAACGCGACCGCACCCGAGGGCTATAATGCTACCGCGCCTGCAGGTGACTTTACCGAGGAGCTTCCTTGGCTGATGCCATACGTTTGGACGAATAAGGCAGGTGTGAAGAAGGAGAGCGAGTGGGCGAAGAATAAGTTTGCGCGTACGCTCTCGACGCTTGGTACGAGTACCGCAAACGCGTATCTTGCCTCGGAGTTCTCGGCAGTCACGACCGAGTATGACGTGTACGGCGGTATGACCAATGCGGGCTTCCGGGGGCAGGCCACCGGCTTCTTCCACACGGAGGTGTTTGGCGGAAAAACCTATATCATCGACCCTCTGGGTAATCCCTATTTCTCGGTGGGTATGAACGATATCACGCTTCGAAACAAGCAGTTTGTTACCGAGAAGTATGGAAGCACGGATGATTTCTTTGAAAACGCTACCCGTCAGCTTCAGGAGATGGGAATCAACGCGGCTTACGAGAGTGAGATTGCGGAGCTTCTTGCGGTTGAGGACGGTCTTTCCGTAGTGGTGGCGCTCAAAGGCGTTCCCGGTTATATGGCAACGCTCGGAATTACGCCGGTCAGCGAGGGCGTATATCCCCACAACAATACTCTCAACGTCTTTGATCCCGATTTCGTCAAGTGGGCCAACAAGAATATTCCCGCAGTGATCACCGCGGGCGGCTATGCCGATAACCCCAGAGTTCTTGGCTACACCACCGACAACGAGCTCCCGAGCGGCGAGGATATGCTGTATCGCTACCTGACGCTGGATGCCGCTGAGCCGGCAACTGCGTTCTCGTATGCCACGGCTTGGACTTGGCTGGCCAGACGTATGAATACGCCTGCTCCGACCCTTTTGGACTACATGACCTCTCCCGATATGGCAGAGATGAACAGTGAATTTATGTCCTTCGTTTACGCGACCTATTACCGCGTTTGCCGCGAGGCCATTGAGACGGTGGACAAGAACCATATGTATCTTGGCTCGCGTGCAAATCTTTTCTGCCGCGAGGATCTCGGTTATCTCAAAGCCGCAGGCTATTATCTGGACATTATCACAACGAACATTTACGGCGGTTTGTATTACGATTGGGACATGATGGTCAATTTCTACCGTTATTCGGGCAAGCCCTTCCTTGTCACCGAGTTCTTTGCCAAGAGCATGGACGCCATCGACGATCACGGCTTTATCATGGGTAACTCCACGGGCGCGGGCTTTGTGGTCAACACGCAACAAGACAGAGCCGATTTCTATGAGCATCACGCGTTGGCTTGCATTGAGTCGGGCACGTGCGTAGGTTGGACTTGGTACCGCTACCTTGACAACGATCCGCCTTTGATCTACAGCTATGATTTGCAGAAGGAGCTGGTTATGGCCTACGTGGACTTCAGTGCACAGAAGGCAGTGACCTATCTCGACAAGGACGGAAATCAATATACGGCCGCACAGGCAGGTATTGTGGATACGATCGACGAGGGTGACCTTATGATGTCGAATCTGAACGTCAACAAGGGTGTGATCAATCGAAATTACACCTCGACCGTTGCGGTCTATACCTACGATGCGAGCGGAAAGCTTCTCGGATCGAAGAGCTATCACGTAGAGCATCCCGACTCGGCCGAGCCGACGGACGGAACGGTGCTCATGGCGCTTGACGGTTCGCAGAGCTTCATGATCGGTCGCGTGGCAACCTCTGACGGCGGCTACACCGAGACGGTGCTGACCACCTTTGAGGGCACCTACGTTGCACTCACCAAGGCCATTCGCGCCATCAGCGACAACATGGTCGGAATTATTCAATATTTCAACGCAAACTGATTTTAAAGGCGGAGCCAACGGCTCCGCCTTTGTCTTGTAAAACGAAAACCCCGCCATAGTGGCGGGGTTGAAAAAAGGCTATTGCCGATAAGCAGAAGAAAAGTAAAGGGAAGAGGGAAAGAAGCTTTGAGTGAGAAAGGCTCCCTGTGGGAGGGAGCTGTCGAGCGAATGCGAGACTGAGGGAGCCCGCGCGCCCTCAATGTTTGCAAGCATAATGAAGTCGCGCAGGCTCCTTCCGACGCCTACTCGGCGCCACCTCCCTCTCGGAGGGAGGCAATTATCACAACCCGTTTACGGGTGGCAAGTAACAATTGCACGGCTGGCAGGCCAATAAAAAGCGCACTTGTGCGCCGCCGGTGATCTTCGGGCTATGCCCGAAAAGGAAATCCCCCCCGTTATACGGGGGGGATTTTTATTCTGTTTTCTGTGGCAAGTTGCCGTATGAGGCGAAAACCGCATACCGTAATGATCGGGAAGCTTTCTTTTCCGAGACAATTCGGCAAGGGTCTCGGTGGGGATGCCTTTACGCCTTCAGCGTATCCAGAATGAATGCCAGATCCTCGTCGGCGAAGGGGGATTCCTTGTCGGGGAGGGGAACAAGCCTTTTGGCCTCGCGCAAAAGATAGGTCTCGTCCACGTGGGTACGGGTGTTGAGAAATTGCTTGGCGTTCTCCCGATAGATGAGATCACGAAGCTCCTTTTCCAAGGCCACACCGCAGAAGGGTTTGCCCATGTAATCGTGCTCGGTGTCGGTCTCGAAAAACTGAC
>CAJGDZ010000039.1 GCA_904502055.1 uncultured Clostridia bacterium
GAGCTGAATGCCAACATTCACAGTCATATTCGCATTGCAGACAGTGAGAGAGTGAAGCTGAACGCTGTGCTTGATAACGTATCTCAAAGCATTATCGCTCTGGATAGATCCAGACGCATCGTGTTTGCCAATAAACGCGCGGTTGAAATGTTTAACGGAGCCGGCGGCGATATTGGCAGGGATCTTGTGTTCCTGATTGAAAAGCCTCCCGTTTATGAGCAGATCATTGCGCATATCGGTGAGAATTTCGCCTTCAACTGCGCGTATGACGATAAATATTTGTCAGTGGTCCTTACCACGGTAGCAAACGAGATGATTTGTGACGATGTCTCCTCAATCATTATTGTGACGGATATTACGAAGGAAAAGATGATCGAGAAGCAAAAGAGCGATTTCTTTGCCAATGCATCTCACGAGCTCAAAACGCCCATCACGGTTATGCAGGGCTTTGCCGAGGTCCTCTTGAACAGGGAAGAGATGAATGATACCTCCAAGAAACAGATTGGACGGATCTATAAGGAGTGCCTCAGACTCGGTTCTCTGATTTCGGACATGTTGATGCTTTCCAAGATCGAAAGCGGAGAAGCTCTGAGGAGATCGCTTTCCGAGGTTGCTCTTGAGGATATCGTCAAGGAGGTTGTCGACGGTCTTTCCGAGAAGGCGCAAAGCAGAGGCATCACGACCAATATTGTTGGTTGTGCCAAGCTTACCGCAGATCAGGCAATGATTTTTGAGATCGTTGAAAATCTTGTTTCCAATGCCATCAAATACAACAAGGACGGCGGCTCGGTCACGGTTTCCGTTTCCGAAACGGATGCGGGTGTAAGCCTTGTGGTTGAGGATACGGGAATCGGTATTGAGAGGGAGCATCTGCCGCGTCTGTGCGAGCGCTTCTACCGTGTGGACAAATCCCACTCCAAGCGTATCGGCGGTACGGGACTGGGTCTTGCCATCGTCAAGCACATCTGCGCTATTTCGAACGCAGAGCTTTCCATCGAAAGCGAGTTTGGTGTCGGCACAAGGGTAACGGTTGTTTTCGGTAAATAATCCAATAGTCTGCTTTGCTTTTCGTTTGTGGATTGGTAGCTTTACAAGTTTCTGTAAACGGGTTTATCTTGGCCTGCACGGCGAAAACAGGAAGGGCTGACCGCACGGTCAGCCCTTCCTGTTTTGCTATGCTTATATTTTTTTGACGAACGCTTGGTCGGCGCGATCACACATATCCTCGATATACGCGCGGCGGCGAAGGACGTCGAGCCATTTCTTCGGAATGGCATCATAGCCGTAGAGCGCACCCGCAAGTCCGCCCGCGATGGCGGCGACGGTGTCGGTGTCGTCGCCAAGGTTGACTGCCTTGAGGACACACTCCGAATAGGAATCGGTGGTGAGCAGACACCAAACGGCCGCCTCCAGCGTGGCCACCACGTAGCCCGAGCTTTGGATCGCCTCGCGAGACGATTTTTCAAAATCGGGGGAGAGAAGGCGTGCGTAGTGCTCAAATTCTTCCGATGCATTGTATCGGTCATAGGCGGCGTGCAGGGCGCGTCGGATCGCGTCCTTGCACGGGTCATCAAAAATGGAAAAAAGAATCTGTGTGTAGATTTTACAGGCAAGTTTTGAGCGCGCGTGGGCGTGTGTCAGCGCCGAGGCCTTGTCGATGACCGATTCCCAGTTATCCTTCCAATCGGTGTAATACGCCATCAGCGCAAACGGATGAATGCGCATCAGCGAGCCGTTTCCGTTGGAGCGCTCCCCGGTGAGACCGCACTGTTCGACGGATTTCTTGCCGTCTGTGTAGTTCTCAATGGCACAGCTGCAGGTGTTTCCCATATCGAAGGTTTCGCCCGTTGGCGTGTAGGCGTCACGATAATACCACTCGCTAAGCTTAAGCATGATGTCATCAAAATCCAGTTTGCCGCTTGCAAGGCTGTCAAGCGCGGCAAGCGACATGCTGGTATCGTCCGACCAACATCCCGCGGGATATGGATACGTGCCGTAGCCGAGCATATCCGTAACCGGCGTTTCGTCAAGCTCGTCCCTCTCACAAAATTCCACGGGCACGCCGAGAGCATCCCCCACGGCATGGCCAAGTACAACGGCACGAATGATCTGCTTGCGGTCTCTCATTTGTTTCCTCCTTCGTTTCTCTCTTCATCCAAGAGAATTTTTTCAAGCTCCATCTCCTCGGCGCAGCAGGCGCGAACAGCCGTGATTGCCTCACTCATTGCGCAATAGCTGCTCTGTACGCCCTTTTTGGTCTGACGGTAATTGGCTGCGCGCTCACGGCGAATGCCGATGCTTTCAGCCGTCTCCACCGCGTCAATGTTGGCGGCGAGAAAGAGAAATTCCCATCCGTATTTTTCGGTCTGGCGCTTGATCTTGGCCTTGATTTCCGCGCCGGAATAGCGATGGCTGGCGTTCTCCATGCCGTCGGTGGTGATGACAAAGACCGTGTGCTCGGGCACGTCCTCGGGGCGTGCGTATTTGTGCACGTTTCCGATGTGGTGGATCGCACCGCCGATGGCGTCAAGAAGTGCTGTGCATCCGCGCACCGAATAGTCGTCCCTTGTCATCGGTTTGATGTGGCTGATATCCACGCGGTCGTGAACGACCTCACTTTCGTTATCACAAAGCACGGTGGAAACGTAGACCTTTCCGTCCTGCGCCTTTTGCTTTTCGATCATGGAATTGAAGCCCCCGATGGTATCGTCCTCAAAGCCGGACATAGAGCCGCTTCGGTCGAGAATAAATACGAGCTCGGTGATGTTGTTTTTGATTTTTTCTGCCATGGTTAGTACCTCCAAATAAAAATATGACTGCTCGGTTTTCACCTTACAGCCATATTTTATCACGCTTGCTCCTCAAAAAGGTCGCTCGTCGGGGGACTTTTCATGAAGTAATGCTGTGTTCCATTCCGTTTCCTTGAAACCAACGAGCACACAATCGTCGACAACAAGGATCGGGCGCTTTACAAGCATACCGTCACTTGCAAGAAGATTTAGCATTTCGTCTTCGGACATGGTCGGAATTTTGTCCTTGAGGTTGAGGGATTTATAGAGCAATCCGCTTGTGTTGAAAAGCTTTTTGAGGGGCAAACCGCTTTTCTTGTGCCATTCCATCAACTCATCGAGCGTGGGGTTATCGAGTTTAATATCCCGAAGCTCATATTCCATTTTTTTATCATCGAGCCACTTTTTTGCCTTTTGACAAGTGGTGCACTTGGGGTAACATACAAATTGAATCATGGTTCTCAAACTCCTAACAGTTGTTGGTCAAACTCAAACAACGCCTCGTTGATCTCAAAGATATCGTAGTTTTCATTGAGAATAAAATAGCGGATGATCTGATCAAATACTTTGCTTTTTGACAGTGTGAAGCCGGCAGTAGCCAGCAGCTCCTGCGTGGTGTCCATATCCAGCTTTAAGGAGATGGCAAAGGCCACAATGGTTTGCTTCGAAGGCTTGTAGTTCTTGTTGCTCTTGATTTTAGAGAAGGTTCGTTTGTCCACATTCGCCTTTTTGTAGCATTCCACGTCGGTCATTCCGCTTTGATCGATCAGCTCAAAAAGCAATTGCGCAAAGCTGCGGTCCATCTGCTGTATATATTCCCGCAGGGATTTCTTCGCGGGGCGACTGAGAGGTGCCGAAGCAACGCTTGGCAGGATTTCGGCGCAGCACCTTGCAGGTGGCCGTTCGGACTTGGCGCAGTTCTCAAGCTCCTCGTAATAGCACTCGTCGTGCTCGTCCACGTATTCGTCACCGATAAACGCCCGAATGTCGCTGAAAAGCTTTCGGCTGAAGGAATAGGACTCCCTGTCAAATACGCACAGATAGACGGTAAGCTCGTGCTCAAACAAAAATTCGGTGATGGTTTGCACGGCGAATTTGAGCACCTGATCCTTGGGGTATCCGTAAACGCCCGAGCTGATCAGCGGAAAGGCCACCGACTCGCATCGGTTTTCCACGGCAAGCTTCAGAGACTCGATATAGCAGGAGCGAAGAATGGCGCTCTCGCCAAAATGTCCGCCCTGCCAGACAGGCCCCGACGTATGAATGATGTATTGGCAGGGGAGAGCATAGCCGCCCGTGATCTTGGCTTGACCAAGCCCCAAGGGCGCCAGACGGGAGCACTCGGCGTCCAGCTCCGCACCGGCCAGCGTATGTACGGCAAGATCCACACCGCTATAGCCTACCATTTCTGCATTGGTGGTGTTTACGATGGCGTCCACTTGCATTTTTGTGATGTCCTGTCGGATGATCTGCAATGGCAAATCCGTTCACCTCACTTGTTTTCAAAAAATCCGTTTGAGACGATGCTCAAACGGATCTTTATTTTATTTCTTATCAAACTTTTCCAGGCTGTCCCAAACACCGAGCATATACATAATGCCGAGTGCGCGGTCGTAAAGACCGTAGCCGGGACGGACGTTTCCGGGTCCCTCATCCCACAGGTGTCTGCCGTGGTCGGGACGGATGTAGCCTTCAAAGCCGCAATCGTGGTAAGCCTTCAGGATCTCCAGAATTCCGGTGTCGCCGTCGCAATCGCGGTGGCTGGCCTCGGAGAAGTCGCCGTTCTCAAAGTGCTTAACGTTACGGATATGAGCAAACGCGATACGGTCGCAATGCTTGCGAACGATGTCTGCCACGTTGGTGTTGGGGTTCGCATTGAGGCTTCCCGAGCAAAGGGTGAGACAGTTATAGGGGTTATCCACCATCTTAAGGAAACGAGCGATGCTGGGCTCGTCGACCAGAAGTCTCGGAAGACCGAAGATATCCCAAGGCGGATCGTCCATGTGGATAGCCATCTTGATGTCGCACTCCTCGCAGGTGGGCATAATGGCCTCAAGGAAGTACTTGAGATTTGCCCAAAGCTTTTCGTGGTCAATGCCCTCGTAAGCCTTGAAGAGCTCGTCAAGCTTTGCCATACGCTCAGGCTCCCAGCCGGGGAAGGACATATTGTACTTCTCGGTGAAGTCCAGAATGTACTTGGCCATCGCGTTGTAGTCGTCCTGAATCATATTCTTCTCGTAGAAGAGGGCGGTAGAGCCGTCGCCTACGGGGTGGAAAAGATTCGAGCGCGTCCAGTCAAAGATGGGCATAAAGTTATAGCAGATAACCTTTACGCCGAACTTCGAGAGGTTGCGGATGGTGGTCTTGTAATTTTCGATGTACGCGTCGCGGGAGGGCAGACCGATCTTGATGTCGTCGTGAACGTTGACCGACTCAACGACGTCCATATTGAAGCCGTACTCGTCGAGCTGACGCTTGACCTCGGCAATTTCGCTTTCTTCCCAGACTTCGCCGGGCATCTTGTGGTGAAGCGCCCAAACGATGCCTTCAACGCCGGGAATCTGCTTGATGTCCGAGAGCTTGATACGGTCGTTGCCTTCGCCGTACCAACGGAATGTCATTTGCATTGGCATTGGATTCCTCTCCTTTTATGTTAATATAACTATTATATAGCAAAAAATGTCATTTGTAAATAGGTATTTTGATTTTTTTCGGATATCCGACCCCCATCTTTTTTGTTCTGTCAGAATCACGGGTGTCTTTCGCCAAAATTCGACATATGCTGTATTGGGTGCTTCACCCAAATTCAGTAGGAGGAATTTTTATGAACAAGCAACATTCGTTTTCAAGAAATTCGTGTCGCTGCGGTTTCAATCCGGATCGGTGTGGCTGCTGCGATGATGACAGAAAAGACGATCCCTGTGTTATTTGTCCCCCGGGTCCCCAAGGTCCCGAGGGTCCGCAAGGAATTCAGGGGCCGATCGGCCCGCAGGGACCTCGCGGTGCGGTGGGTCCTCAGGGACCGCAAGGGCCACAGGGAGCCACGGGTCCGATGGGACCTCGGGGCGCACAAGGCGAGATTGGTCCGCAGGGACCCGAAGGACCTCAAGGAGCAACGGGGCCTGCCGGTCAGCAGGGGCCTATGGGTGCGCAAGGTCCTCAGGGAGAGATGGGGCCTGCAGGCCCGCAAGGAATTCAGGGGCCTCAGGGGGTACAGGGAGTTCCCGGCGGCGTTTTGAGCTATGCCGATTTTTATGCGCTGATGCCCGATGACAATGCGGAAGCGGTTGCCCCCGGTGCCGACGTCAGCTTCCCGGAAAACGGCCCGATTGCCAACACCAACATTGGACGGCTTAGCGAATCGTCCTTCCTTCTCTCGGCTGTCGGAACGTATCAGATCCTTTTTCAGGTCAGTGTGACCGAGCCCGGGCAGCTTGTCCTGACGCTGAACGCTCAGGATCTGGCGTATACCGTTGTCGGTCGTGCCACGGGCACCTCGCAGATCGTGGGAATGGCGCTGGTAAGCACCGAGGTGGCCGGCTCCATCCTCACGGTGCGCAATCCTGTAGGCAATGCCGAGGCACTTACGGTAACGCCGCTTGCCGGCGGCACACGCCCCGTGTCTGCACACCTTGTGATCCTGCAGCTGGCTTAGACGTGAAAAGCCTGCGACTCTGTCGCAGGCTTTTTTCGCTTATTGCTTTTTCATTTGACGAAGAAAGAGAAGGATTGCGGCGGCAATCAGGACAAGCGCATAGCCCAGCACCCACCAAAGGTGCGAGAGGGCTTCCGATAGGTTTCCGACAAGCACCGCACGCTCCATTTCAACCGCGTGAACAAAGGGCAGGGCGTAGGCGATTTTTTTGAAGACGCCGCCCACCAGATCCAGGTCAAACCAGATGCCCGAAAGCCACGCGGAGAGGTTGGTCAGAAGCGCGCCGCAGATACCGCCCACCTGCTTGTCGCTCAGCACACTTCCGCACAGAAGTCCGATGGCGATATACAAAAGTGCGACGGGGAGAAGAAAAAGGAGCGAAAGCAGGACGTTTATACTGAACGTAAGTCCCAATATCAGCGCAAAGGCAAAGCAGGCCACGCCCTCGGCAAGCGCGATGGGGATCAAGGGTAACGTATACCCGAGGATAAAGTCCGAAGCGGTCATAGGTGTAGTATACAGACGCTGCATAAAGCTGCTTTGGCGGTCCTTGGCGATCAGCGTTGCCGTAAACAGCGTCATAAAGGCAAGCCCGAATACGGCAATGCCGGGGGAAAGCTGCTCGATCTCAAACAGGCTTACCGGAATGTTTGCCTGAATGGCACTCAGCAAAAGCAGCAGCACGATGGGAAATCCGAAAAGAAAGCAAAGGTTTAAGGGGTCACGGAGGATCTCCTTGAAATTTCGTTCGCTAAAGGTCAACGTTCTCATTTTTTTGCCTCCTTTACTACCCGAATAAATGCCTTTTCGATGCTGTCCTCGCCCGTCGCGGCCTTGATGCCGTCGGGCGTGTCACACATCAGAAGCTTGCCGTCCTTCAGGATGGCAAGACGGTCGGAGAGCTCCTCGGCCTCCTCCATATAATGCGTGGTCAACAGAATGGTCACTTTGCCCTTGAGCGCGCGAATGATGTCCCAAAGCTCGCCCCGCGCGAGAACGTCAAGACCGAGCGTTGGCTCGTCAAGGAAGAGAATTTTGGGCTCGCTTATGAGAGCCATGGCGATGCTCAGCCGCCGTTGCCAGCCGCCCGAAAGCTTGCCCGCTCTTCGGTCAAGCACGCTTTCCAGCGAAAGACGCTCGGTAAGCTCGCGGATCTTCGCGTTCTTCTTCTCGCGGGAAAAGCCGTGAATGCCGCACATAAGCGCAAGGTTCTCACGCACCGAAAGCCCGGGCGCTATGGCCGTTTCCTGCGGTGATACCGCGATAAAGGCCTTGATGTCGGCGCTCTCGCGGCAGACGCTCTTTCCCAGGAGAAGCGCGTCGCCCTCGGTAGGCACGGTAAGGCAGGAGAGCATTTTGATGGCTGTGGTCTTGCCTGCGCCGTTGACACCCAGAAGCGCAAAAAGCTCGCCCTCCTCAATGTCAAGTGAGAGGCGGTCGACTGCCAAGACGTCTTTATATTTTTTTGTAAGATTTTCCAGCTTTACAGCAATCATATCTTTATTCCTCCGATATGTGTCTTGTTCTGAGTCCCTGATATACGTCGGTCAGCATCTCGCTGATCTGCTCCCACGCGGGTTCAAGAAAATTTGTGGCCAGCATGGTGGCAATGCCGTGAACAAACGCCCACATTTCCATGTGCATGCGCTCGGCCGTTTGCCGATCGATCCCGTTTGTGCTCATGATCATTTTCACCGAAGTCTCGAAATCCGAGGAAGGGGAGGGCGCCTCACCGTGGCGGTCGCACATAAAAAGGTGCTTGAAAAGTGCCGATTCTTCCTTGGCAAAGCGAATGTACGCCATACCGAACGCCTTGTAGGGCGGATATTTGCCGCCATCGACCTCGCGTTGCAGAAAGCCGAGATAATGCTCATGGGCCGCGGTAGTCATAGCCGTCTGCAAGTCTTCCATTGTGGCAAAATTGGAAAAGAGGGGCTGGGTCGAGCAGCCAAGCGCCGCGGCAAGCCCGCGCGCATTTAATGCCTCCTCTCCGCCCAGGCGGAGCAGATCCAGCGCGGCTTTTACAATGTTTTCCTTTGTGATCTTCACTTTGGGTGGCATAGTGGTCTCCTTTACATATCGATCGATATATAACAAATGTTATTTTATCACAGATCGAGGAAAAAGTCAAGTCTATTTGCAAAAAAAGGTTGACCGTTCGGTCAACCCTTTGTGGTTTCTTTTTCAGTTTCCTTGTCCTTCGGCTCCTTGGCGTCAAGTCCCAGCGTTTCGTCGACGGGAAGGGCAAAGACGATGCCTTGCGCCGCGCTCGAGGTGCCGATGGCGTTATACAGCCCCTTAAGAATGCCGTCCACCTCGTCCTTTTTGGCCAGGATCATCACGATCTCCTTTTCGGGCTGAATGGAAATGTTGAAGAATTTTTCGGCCTCCTTGGAGATGGTTCCTCGTCCGTGAAGAACAGTTCCTCCCCTGGCACCGCAGGCCTTGGCGGCCTCCATCGCCTCCTCGGAGAAGCCGTTGTTCACGATAGCTAAGATGCATTTATATCCTTTTTTCATGATTTTTTGTCTCCTTCCTTTGGAACTACGGTCCGGTCGTTGCTGAGAAGCTGGTACATCGATACCCCTATGATGCTGTCAAGGGCAACGGTGAAAGCAATGCCCTTGCCGTTTTTCACCTTGTGGAATTTTTCGTCCAGGGTCTCCAGAGCTTCCTTTACCTTATCTTCTCTTATATAAGAAATAATGACGGATTTTTCGCTTTCGGTAAGTCCCAGAAGGTCGCGGATCTGCGAGTCGGCCGTGCCTTTTCCGTAAAGCACCATCTGCACGTTTACCTCAAATTGCTCCAGGAGATCAACGTAAAACAGTGTCTTGCTTCGGTCGATGACCGTGACCAGAAGCTTGAGCTTGCGAACGCTGGACACCTGATTTTTGGCGGGCGCTTTTTCGTCAGCCGTATTTTTTGTTACTTTTCTTGGCATAGCGTCCTCCTTATAAAAAGCGGATGATCTGATCGTCGTCCTTGTCAAGGATCCTCTTCATGGCCAGCTTTTCGCTTACTCTCTTTTTCGAGATGGCCGTAAAGCCGAGCAGCTGAATGGTGATCAGCGGTGTCATGGCAACCATAGCCACGATGCCAAAGGCATCGGAGAGAATGTTTCCGCCCGATGCCACACAGGCACCGATGGCAAACGGAAGAATAAACGTAGAGGTCAGGGGACCCGAGGCAACGCCGCCCGAGTCAAAGGCGATCGCCGTGTAGATCTTGGGCACGAAGAAGGAAAGTCCCAGCGAAAGCAGATAGCCGGGCACGAGATAATACAAAACCGAGAATCCGCAGAGAATGCGGATGACCGAAAGGCAGATGGAAAGACCCACGCCAATACTGAGCGCCGTCATCATCGCCTTTTTGGAGACCGTGCCGTTTGTGATCTCCTCGACCTGCTTGTTGAGCACGTGAACGGCAGGCTCAGCCAGCACCACCACAAGACCCAGCACAAAGCCGGCGACCGAAATGGCGACCGGCGAGGCGGCAGCCAGCTCCCGCCCCATTTTAAAGCCGACCGGCATAAAGCCGACGTGCACCGAGGTCAGAAAAACGATCAAACCGACGTATGTAAAGGCGGTGCCGATCAGAATCTGCAAAAGCTTCTTTTTCGGAAGCTTCAAAAAGATAAAGTTGATGGCGAAGAAGAAGGCAACCACAAGTCCAAGCGCCAGGGTCACGTCCCTTGTGGTTTTAAAGAGCGTATGTCCTATCGCCGCCCCGATGTTGTCGGCAAATAAGTAATCACTCACGCTTGGCGCTGAAATATCGCCGCCGCTCATAATGCTGAGAAGCAGAACTGCGAGAATCGGCCCCACCGAGCACATCGCCACAAGACCAAAGCTGTTCTCGCTGGCATTTCGTCCGCCGATGGTAGCCGCGATACCCACGCCGAGCGCCATAATAAACGGCACGGTGATCGGACCGGTGGTTACGCCGCCCGAGTCAAAGGAGAGGGGAAGCAGCTGGAATTTCTCCGCATCCACCGCCACCACGACCAAGGCCAGGGCAAACAGAAGCATATAAAAGTAAACCAGCATACTTGCCAGATCCTTTTTCAGAACGATCTTGAGGATGGACAAAACCAAAAACAGGCCAACGCCAAGTCCAACAAAAATAATGATCAGCTTGCTTCCAACCTGATTGGCCAGAACCGTCAGATCGGGCTCGGCCACTGTGATCAGAAAGCCCAGGGCAAAGCAGATGATGAGAAGCAATTTTAAATTTTTAGACTTGGTCAGTCCCGAGCCTACGTGCTCACCCATCGGGGTCATCGCAATATCTGCCCCCAGCGTGAAAAAGCCGATTCCTAAAATCAGAAAAAGAGCAGATATACTAAAAATCAGCACCTCTCTCATGCTCAGGTTGACCAGAGGGGTAAAATTCAAAAGAATGACGATCAGCGTTACCGGCAAAACCGAAACGAGCGCCTCTTTTACCTTACTAAATAAAACCTTTTTCATGTTTCTCCGTATACGTTGGATTTAATAAAATATATCACTTTATTGTAGCATATATTTTTTGCTTTTTCAAGCATTTTTTGGGGGAAACTCAGATTTCATCAATTTTGATCAGATTGGTGTTGCCCGAGCGTCCCGTGATGTCGCCGCCCGTGATAACGATGCGATCCTTTTTGTCAAGGCCAAGCTCGCTTGACGCGATTTTCTTTGCCGTGTAGAAAAGCACGTCGGTCGAAGTGAATTCTTCGCACATCGCAGGGATAACGCCCCAAGAAAGAGCCAGCTTGCGCCAGGTGTTTTCGTTGGTGGTGAGTCCGACGATCGGAACAGGGGAACGGAAGCGCGAGACCATGCGCGCGGTCATACCCGAAAGCGAGCAGGCAACGATGGCCTTGGCGTCGATGTCGATGGCCATGCCGCAGGTCGAGTGCGAGATGGCGTCGGTCATGTTGCGGATCTGGAAATTGGCCTCGTAAAATCGCTTCTTATAATTAATGCTGCTCTCAGTGGTCTCGGCGATCTTAGCCATGGTCTCCACGGCGCGGATCGGATATTTGCCCGCTGCCGTTTCGCCCGAAAGCATAATGGCACTCGTTCCGTCATAAACGGCGTTGGCAATGTCCGAGATCTCGGCACGCGTGGGACGGGAGTTGGTGATCATCGATTCCAGCATTTCGGTGGCTGTGATGACACGCTTTCCCAGAAGGCGGCACTTGGTGATCAGTTTTTTCTGAATGGCAGGGAGGTGCTCAAAGGGGATC
>CAJGDZ010000040.1 GCA_904502055.1 uncultured Clostridia bacterium
GAAAAGTAAAGGGAAGAGGGAAAGAAGCTTTGAGTGAGAAAGGCTCCCTCCGGGAGGGAGCTGTCGAGCGAATGCGAGACTGAGGGAGCCCGCGCGACCTCAATGTTTGCAAGCATAATGAAGTTGCGCAGGCTCCTTCCGACGCCTACTCGGCGCCACCTCCCTCTCGGAGGGAGGCAATGATCACAACCCGTTTACGGGTGGCAAGTAGCAATTGCACGGCTGGCAGGCCAATTAAAAGCGCACTTGTGCGCCGCCAGTGATCTTCGGGCTATGCCCGAAAAGGAAATACCCCCCGCTTTGCGGGGGGCTTTTAACGTTATACGTTGTCCGGGGTGCTGTCGTTCTCGCTCATGCCGCCCATCAGGGGGATGATCGGGAACAGAAGCTCGGAGGCGCAGATGATATCCATGTCGCCGCGTGCGATCAGGTGCATTTTGGGGGATTCATACTTTTTCATAGTTTATGGCCTTTCTTTTCCGTCAGGAAACGTAGAGGGGGCTGTAGTTGTTCGGCGTATCCGAAGCGGTTTCCAGCACACTGCCGCCGGCAAAGCCGGTATCGTTGGCAAGCTCGAAGTGCGCGGCAATGGCCTCGTAGTAGTAATAAAGTGCCTCGCAGGCGTTCTTGAGGTTTGCCGTGATGCTGCTGTGAGTTGCCGTATGAACGGTGTAAACGTAGGACATGGGGCTTGCCTTGTAGGTGTAGGTGCTTGTGCCGTCGGAGACGGTGAACGTTGCCGCCGTGGCAAGCGATGCCGTTCCGATGTGAGAGGCCTCGATGTAGGTTCTTCCTGCGGTGTCGGTCTTAAGAGAAGCCGCATTTCCGTTTACGGTGAAGGTGACATCTCCGGTTGCCTTTACATAAAGGCGAAGCGACATCTCGTTCTCCATCGTAAGCGTTGCGCCCTGAATGGTTACGCTCGCGGGAAGCGTTCCCGAGGCGGTTGCGCCAACGGTGGCGCCTGCGGTGTTGAGCGTATTGCTGTCAATCGCCTTTAAGGTGATGCCAAGCGCCGTCCAGCTTTCAAGATCCTCGGCGGTCATAGCCAGATTGTCGGTGTTGTGACCGAAGTGCGTCTGAACCATAGCGCCGTATTGGAGAAGGGAGGCGATCGCCGTTTTCATAGTGGCGACATACTCACCTTCAAGAATGGAGAGCGCATAAGCCTTTACCGTGTCGGCAGATGTGGAAGCCAGCACGGCTCCGCTTGCATCCTGAAGCTCGATCACGATCTCATCGGCAAGCTCTGCCATACCCACAGCAACGGGAACGGCGATCACCTTTGCGCTGGGTGTAAAGTCATAAAGAGGAGTGCGTGCCGCTTCATCCCCATTGATCTTGACAACAACGTCGGTACCGAAGTAGTCGGCATTAACCGTAAGCAAATAGCGGAAGTCTACCTTGTCGCTGTCTACCGAGGCCTGACGTGCAGGATCGGTAATGGCGGTGCCGGACTTTGCGATAAGGAGAACGGTTGCTCCGTTGTAGCAGAGAACGCCGCCCGTCTTGGAGGCCGAGCCGGTAAGACCGTTCGGGTAGCTTGCGACGGTACGCATATTTGCGGGCGTGTAATAGTAGAAATAACCGGTATTGTCATACAGCTTGCCCTGATCGTCCGTGATCGGCGTGTACTCTGCCGAATATCTCATTTCGATGTGAGAGCCCTCGGCAAGCTGACCGACGTGAAGTCTGGCGGCAACAACGTCCGTCAGATTATCCGGGATGGCTGTGACTCCATCGGAGGTGATGCTCCAGTTGTCCTTGATCACAATTTTGCCTTCAAGGTTCATATTACCGTTGCTGTAAACGCGGAACCAGATCTTGGCGGAATTGTAAACCTTGGATGCCGTCGAGGCTTGTGGGATCATAACCATATTGTCGGTGAATTCGCAATCCTTCAAATTCAAATTGCCGGCCGAGTTGTGAACAATGATCAATCCGGTCGTACCGAAGGTATCATCGGTCTGCAAGCGAAGACCCGAAACCTTGCAATTCTCCATCGTAAGCGTCTGGCTACCTGTAAAGTTGATCAAAGCAAGGTTTTGGGGAGACAACGCGCCTGCCCAAATGCCCTTCTGTGCCGCACCGCCCGAGATATTGAGATCCTTGAGCGTTACGCCGGAGGCAAGTGTTTTGATCAGATACCACTTTCCGCCGCCATCAAGGGTCGGAGACTCCTCTCCCACGTAAACGGTAAGCGTCTTGCCGTTTCCGTCCACCGTGCAAGAGTTGGGAATCGAAAGGTTGGCGAGTCCCTTCACGTCACGAAGAATCTCGACGGTCTGCCCGGCCGAGGCCGAAGCAAGGACCGTGGCCAGATCACCGTAAATCAGCGTGGAGGCGTTGATCACGGCATCGGTCTCAATTCCATCTTTGAGGAAGTAATTGTAGACGCCGGTAACTGCCTTTGTGGTATACACGTCTGCCGCACCCTCAGCACCGGTATTGTAGTACCAGCCCTTACCGCCGGAGAGTGTATTGTTTTCGGCATTGTATGTGGGAGCCACCACGTGGGTGGTATCCAGCTCGATGCCCGGGCGGATCCAGCAGAGATAACCGTTGTTGTTATAGGCAATGTAATTGGAAACAAAGATCTTGCCGAGAATCTTTGCTCCTTCGGGAACACGCAATCTTTCCTCAATGTCGGTTCCTGCATACGCAGTACTGCTTGCCTTGCAGAAGGTCGGCATGTTGTCGGAAATGCCGTTGGTTGAAACCTGTACGTTACCTGTAAAGGTGCCCGAAACGCCGACAAAGGACGCGAGGTTGTAGGCGTAAACAATCTGATTTGTGGTATCTGCAGTGTTTGCAATCTGCGTGTTGCCTTCGACGTAAACGCCACCCATATTCGGATTTTCAACCGTGGCATCCGCACAAGCACCGGAGATGGAAATCGTACCGTTCTTGCCTTCGCAATTGGTCATCACAACGTCCTTCAGACGCGCGAAGCCACGGTAAGCGATGTTGATTACAGAAGCGCTATTTGTGGTGGATTTAAAATTGGAAAACGTGCAATTTTCAAAAGAAACCGTTCTTTCCGCATATACGAGGTTAAACATCGGCTTTCCGTCAGCCGGGATCGTTTCCCCAATCTTGCCCTCGAAGTTGGCGTTCTTGATCGTCATGCTCATATAGTGGTTGTTGTTGGTGCCCTGAGCATGGAACTGATAAGTCTCGGCCAATCTGGTTACAGTAAAGCCGTTAAAATCAAAGGTGGCCGAGCAGTTGTATCCGGCAGAAATGGTTTCGGCAAGTACGTAATCGCGGCAGACCTCCACGTTGGTATACTGCAACGCGGCGGTGTTGGCAGGGTTTCTTGCCGTCCATCCCTGCTTTACGGTGCCGATGATCCAGTTTTTTCCGCCGTCATACGAAAGAAGTGCCTCAGTGCTCTCGGCAACCGTTCCCGTGTACGTCTTGGTTTCAAACGTATGCGTGGTTACCGTGTTCTTACCGTTCGACCAGGTTGCCCAGGCGGGAAGTGCCCCGCCGTGTGCCAGCTTTACCGAATAGGTAAACAACTCCTTGCCGTTTGCGATTACGATAAGAGAAGACGTGCTCTTGGGGGCGGTGGGGGTTTTGGGTGTCGTGATCCAGGAGCCCCGAATGGTCTCATCATCGTCGCAGAAGTTGACAAGCTCACCCTTTATGGGCTCGGCGTATGCCGTCCAATCGTATCCGTAAACAATGCCTCTGCGGATATAGTCGCCGTCAGCATCATAGGAGTTGCCTCTAAAGAAAACAAGTGCGCGGCGATTCGTGCTGCCGGCAAGGTTTCCGTGGTTTGCCTTGGAAAGGTGGATCTCGCCTGTGAAATCTTCCTCCACAATAACAACGGTACTTCCGTTGAAATATCCTTCCGCATCGGTTTTGGACTGCTGTACGGCAATGTTTGCACGATTCTGGTTGTCGCCGTTATAGTTGCCAACCACTTGTGTGTTTCCGAAAACATGGATCTTGGATCCATAGGCACCTTCTGCCGGCGCTCCGTACTGAGCAAGGCGGATTGCCGCAGCGGAATATCCGTCGCCGGTTCGTGCGCTGTGATTGTTGGTGATCACCGTGTTCTTCAGATAAATACCGCCGTTCGGGTAGTAGGTGGCCGAATGGAGCGCGGTAGACAGACAGATGGTCATGCCGTTTGTGTAGAAATTTTCCATGCGGCAATCAATCATCTCAAAGTGCACGTTGGCACCGGTAACCGTAATCGCACCGCTTGTTGAACCCGATGCGGCAAAATACAGTGGATTGGTTCCGTCCCAGCCCATTTTCTGACCGTTAAATTTAATGTTTCGGAAGATAACGGTATCCGTTACCTTCGAATCGGACGAAACGGTAATGAATTTCGTGGTAGCCGAAGTGTTGAGGGCTTCCGCGATGTAAACCGTGTGTCCCTGACCGTCGATCTCGACGATGCGGCCCAGACGGACGGTTACCGCACTCGTCAGCTCGGCATCCTTGTGGAGCACGATCTTACCCTTGAGTCCGTCGAACATCTGCGCAGAGGAGCTTAAAAGCTCCGTAAGCGTGCCGGTTGACCGAACGGTACCGTTTTCGTTGTAAAGGGTTGCTTCGTAATCTACCTCTTCGGCCGATGCCGAAACTGCCGTGCCGACCAAAAGGGCGACAAGCAGCATCAGAGTGGCGAGAAGCAAACAGAATGAAGATTTTTTTGTAAGGTTTCTCATCTTATGGCTCCTTTTCGAGTTTCGATAGATCCTTTTCGTACATTTACAAAAAAGATTTACCCAATATATAATTATTTTATCAAACAATTATACATTTGTCAAGGTAAATCTTTGTTTTTTCTTTCGATGAGGTTAATTTTGTTTAATTTTTCGGTAGTAAATAGCCTTTTTTTGCCTTCCGGCGATTTCGAGGATCCCGAGGTGCAAAAGCACCTTGAGCGCGGCGCTGAGTGAACGGCGGCGCAGATTGGTGTGGCGCGAAAATTCTGCGGATGTGAACTCCATGGGGAGCGTTTCGGGCAGGAAAAAATCGGCGATGTCTGTCCTTGAGGATAGTGTACGGAGATAAACCAGCTCGCGCGGAATGCGCTCAAGGCGTGTGGCACCGTGCTTTTTGTCGGCGCCCTTTCCGTCCAGAAGCTTATAATCGTCGGCAGCGAGGCCGACAATAAGGAAGGAAACACGCGTAAAATCCAGGTGCTCGAGCACGTAGATCATTTCGGGCAGAACGCGCATTTTTCCGTGTCCGACGGGGCTTTTGCGCGGCTCGGAAAGTGAGCCGCTTTCGGGATCCACCCAAATCAGACGCTTGGCAGTCAGAACCGGGCAGACGATTTGCACGTGTTTGTCGGTATTTTCCAAATAATAGGCCAGCTTCTTTTTAAGAGGGAACAGTCCCGCGCTTTGAATTTCATACAGGGTATTGTTCACCAGTGCATCTGCAACAAAGGGACCGATGCCCACCTCGTGGTAGTCGGAATCGGGGCAAAGGTAGGTCTTAAGGGCGCGGTGGAGCGTTTTTTCGCCCAGGGTGCCGATTCCAAGTGTGCCGCTCTCGGCGTTTTGCATCGCAAGACAAATTTTTTCAAATTTTTGTTTTTCTTCCGGATTTATCATCTGTGATCTCCTTTTTTGCCGTATAAGTTTCCGGCTTTCCTCATAAAATAAATGCGACCCTTGCCAATAAAAAATTGCCACTTTGCATCAATTTTGTTACTTATGAAAGTGGCGGCATCGGCACACATTAACTTGGGATGCCTCAGGCAGGCATTCCAATGCAAAGATAAGGAAGCTGGGCCAATGAATTGTAAGAACAAACGTAATTTCAAGATGCTTTCCACCGCGCTTGCGGCGTTTCTGCTTGTGGCTGTGGCGGTGCTTGGAGCGTATCATATTCTGATTCCCGATGAGATCTCGTATTTCTCGGGAGACGCCGTTCCGTCCTATCTGGGGGCGGATGCGATGCTTTTGGATGAGACGGCCGCATCGACCGAGGCAGACGGGCTGTTTCTTGAGCAAGAGGCGAGATACACGCTTCTGGGCGTGATCCCGCTCAAAACCGTCAATCTCGTTTCCTATAAGGATATCAAGGTCTACCCGGGCGGTATGCCGTTTGGCGTTAAGTTTTACACCGACGGTGTCCTTGTCATCGGCTTTTGTGACGTGGGTACGGAGAGCGGCAAGCAAAATCCGGCCTATGCGGCGGGTCTGCGCCTGAAGGACGTCATCACGCACGTTGACGGCAAGGAGCTTGGAAGCGCGCTTGAGCTGACCGAGGCCATTGAACAATCAAGGGGGCGGTCGCTTTCGCTCCGCTACACGCGCGGCGGCGAGAGTGCCGAGACCACCCTAACGCCCCTTTTTTCCGAAGACGAGGGCATCTACAAGGCAGGCATCTGGGTCAAGGACAGCGGCGCGGGCATTGGCACCGTCAGCTTTATCCTTCCCGACAGTCTGTATTTCACGGGGCTTGGGCACGGCATTTGTGACGCCGATACCGGGGAGCTTTTGCCCATCGAGCGCGGCACGGTGGTCGACGTGAACATCAGCGGCATCAATAAGGGCGTCAGCGGTACGCCGGGTGAGCTTCGCGGCTTTTTCGGAGCCGGCAAGACGGGCATTCTTCTGGGCAACGACGCCTGCGGCGTTTACGGTCTTTTCAGCGAGTGTCCGCAGACGGTGAGCGAGCCGATCCCGCTGGGGCTGAAAAACGAGGTCACCGAGGGTGAGGCCTTTATCTACTGCACGCTTGACACGGGCGAGATCGGCAAATATTCGGTGGAGCTGAGGAGCATCAACAAGGGCGCCACGGGTGGCAAATGCTTTATCGTGAAGGTGACCGACAAGGCGCTTTTGGAAAAGACGGGCGGCATCGTTCAGGGTATGAGCGGAAGCCCGATCATTCAGAACGGGAAGCTCATTGGCGCAGTCACCCACGTGATGATCGGAGATCCCACCACCGGCTACGGCATTTTTGCCGAAAATATGCTGCGGCTGATCTCAGAAGAATAAGCGGAAATGCCTCCGAGGAGCCTTGCTCCTCGGGGGCGATCCTTTTTATGACTTTTTTCGGTAGGCGAGAGGGGAGAGACCCACGTGCTTTTTAAAAACGGAAGAAAAATAATTGGAGTCCTGAAAGCCCACCGAATAGACAATCTCGGTCACGTTGAGCTCTGAAAGCTCCAAAAGCCGTTTGGCCCGCTCCAAACGAATATCGGTCAGATATTCACAAAAGCTCTTGCCCGTCTGTTTTTTAAAGGTATGGCTTAAATAGGAACGGCTACAGCAAAAGGTCCGGCAAATGTCTTGGAGGGTAAGCCCGGACGAGGCGTGGGTCTGAATGTAAGCAAGGATTTGCCGGAAGGGATGGGACGGTGTCTCCTGCTCGGCTTGTTTTTTGATGTATGCGAGCTCCAGCATACGGCAGAGCGGCAGAAGGAGCGTGTCGATTTTTTCTTTTGGGGGCATTTCCTGCCTCAGCGTGCGGTAGCTCCTCGTTATTTGGTCGGGGTCGGCTTGGAATTCCCGTACAACCCACGGGAGCCTTGCCTGACCTGTGGGCGAGGCGTAGCCGCTGACCGAAATAAAGCCGACGGTTTGCTCGCCGTTTCGGATGGGATACACGTATTCCGACACGCCTGCATAGCAGACGCCGCAAAAGCCGCTTTGATGCTTTTGGCAATGGGCAAGCACCCGCTTTTGCTGTGCAAGACATCGACTGTGTGCCGAAGGGAGAGATTTTATATAGGTGCAATAAGCGTTATCGTGGACGTTGAACTGCATCAGATCACTGAAGAGGATCATATTTTCCCGAGATAACGGGTGCAACGTGACCGACAGCCTACATTCTCCGATCAGATAGGTGACGTATTGTTGGATCTCCTGTAGCATGGGCCCTCCTTTGCTCAAAATTAAAGAAAAAAGGCCTATAATTATAGGATTTTCTTTGTTTTTGTGCTATAATGATATCATATCCTCTGCAAAAAGTCAAGAAAAAGGAGAGCTTTTTATGAGAACAAAGAACCATCGAGCGGATCTTTGTGTGGTAGGCGGCGGTATGGCCGGGCTTTGCTGTGCGATCGCGGCGGCGCGCCACGGAAGCAGGGTTGTCCTTTTGCAGGATCGACCGATGCTGGGCGGAAACGCCTCAAGCGAGATCCGTATGTGGATCGGCGGCGCACACGGGAAGGACAACCGTGAGGGCGGCATTATCGAGGAGATCTTTCTGGAGAATTTTTATCAGAATCCGTCGCTCAAATACCCGATTTGGGACAGTGTGCTTTACGAAAAGGCAATGGCGGAGGAAAATCTGACGCTTCTTTTGAACACAAGCTGTCTGGATGCTGCGATGGACGGCAATCGCATCGCTTCCGTCAAGGCGTGGCAATCGAACGCCGAGACCTTTCACGTGATTGAGGCGACGTATTTTGCCGATTGCTCGGGCGATTCGATCCTCGCACCGCTTTCGGGCGCGAAATATATGTACGGCAGGGAAGCGAAGGCCGATTTCGGCGAGCGCATTCCGCCCGACGTGGCCGACAGGAAAACGATGGGAATGAGTTGTCTTTTCCAGATCCGCGAGACCGATCATAAGGTGGACTTCGTGCCGCCGAAATGGGCGTATTCCTACGAGACCGACGAGTCTTTGCCGTGTCGGAGACACGACCCCAAAAACAACAACTATTGGTGGATCGAGATCGGCGGCGAGTGGGATTGCATTCACGATACCGACCGATGCCGTGACGAGCTTCTCAAGATCTGCTACGGCGTCTGGGATCACGTGAAGAACAAGGGAGACCATGGCGCGGAGAATTGGGAGCTTGAGTGGATCGGCTTTTTGCCGGGCAAGCGCGAGAGCCGTCGGTATATCGGAAAATATATTGTGACACAAAACGATGTGGAAGCCGAGGGGCGCTTTGAGGACGTTGTTGCCTACGCGGGCTGGTCGATGGACGATCACTTTCCCGAGGGCTTTGCCTATCCGCAGTATCCGACGATCTACCATCCCGCGCCTTCGCCTTGGGGGCTTCCGCTTCGCGCGATGATCTCGGATAACATCGAAAATCTGGTGTTTGCGGGGCGAAACATCAGCGTAACGCACGCGGCGCTTTCATCCTCGCGCGTGATGGCGACCTGCGCCATTCTCGGTCAGGCACTCGGCACGGCGGTGGCACAGGCGCTGGAGGAAAGGTGTGCGGTGGAAAATGTGAACATAGGTCGTCTGCAGCAGACGCTGATGGAGGACGATTGCTATATTCCGTGGCACACGCGAGTGCTTCCCACGCTTACCCTTGAGGCAGCGTGCACGGCGGACGTTGTCCGCAACGGCATCGAGCGCGGCGAGCAAAACCTATGGAAGGGAAGCGAGGGCGAGAGCATCTGCTATACCTTTGAGGGCGACGAGGACATGCGTGAGATCCGTCTGGTTTTCGACAACGATATGAACCGAAAGTATCACAATATGCCCTGCAACTATCCGCTGGTGCAGGATAAATTCAAGCTTCCGCAGACGCTTATCAAGGAGTACCGGCTCGAGGGAATAAGCGAGAGCGGCGAGACCTTTCGCCTGCACGTTGCCGACAATCATCAGCGCTTTGTCAAGCACAAGGTGGATTGGCGCGTGAAGAGCGTCCGCTTTATCCCCATTGCCACGCACGGGTGCGAGGACTTCCGCGTGTTTGATTTTGAGGTAAAATGATTCGGTTCCCCTTGCAAAAAGAGGGGAAATCTGCTATAATATCGGTATCACGCATTTTGTAAGGAGTCCGATTATGATAGAGAAAGAAATCGGCGAGATCCGCCGCACACTGATTTTTGACAAGACCGCGATCAAGTCCATTCACGGCTGTTACGTCAACGGAAAAAAGGAGATCATCTCCACCTTTGAGCAGTCGGTGGCCCTGATGCCCGAGGAGGAGGTCGAGAAGTATCTCGCGCTCTTCAAAAAGGTGCTTTCGGGAACGGTTGACAAAAATCTCATTGATATTTCCTTTACCTCGGCGCAGGTCGAGGACAGCGAGGAGCACCGCCTCCTTATGGCACTCAAAAACTCGGAGCTTTCGGACAAGGAGGCGCTTGAGAGGTTCTTTCGGCTGGTCACCGAGTCGGTGGCCATGGATGAGAATTACGTCATTCTTCTGACCCACAACGTCTACGACGTGCCCTTCAAGGCGGCGGACGGACAGCGGGTGGACGCCGATTCGAGCGGCGTATATTCGTATATCGTTTGCAGCATTTGCCCGGTCAAGATGACCAAGTCGGCGCTGACCTACGATGCTTCGGAAAAGACCTTCCACCCAAGTGTGGCGGCGTCGGCGATCGCCGCGCCCGCGATGGGCTTCCTTTTCCCCGCGTTTGACGATCGGCAGAGCAACATCTACGATGCGCTTTTCTACACGGGAAGCACGGAGGAGGCACACGAGGACTTTATTTCGGCAGTTTTCCACGCTACGGCGCCGATGACGGCGGCCGAGCAGAACGTCACCTTCCGCACAGTGCTGGCCGAGGCCTTAGAGGAGTCCTGCAGCTTTGAGGTGGCCAAAACACTGCACAAGCAGATCTGCGAGAAGATCGTGGAGCACAAGGAAAGCAAGAGTAAGGAGCCGCTGGCGGTCTCCAAGTACCAGGTGCGCGAGATCTTAGAGGACTCCGGCGTCAAGGAGGAGAAGCTTGAGAGCTTTGTGGAGGCCTTTGACGAAAGCTTTGGCAAGGGAACCGATTTGGCACCCAAAAACATTGTGGATGTAAAGAAGTTCGAGCTTCGCACGCCCGAGGTGGTCATCAAGGTCGCGCCCGACAGCACGCATCTGGTCCAGACGCGTGTCATCGACGGTGCAAAATACATTCTCATTCGCGCCGACAGCGGCGTGGAGCTCAACGGTCTGAACGTGAGCATTGAGGAAAAATAAAAAAGAAGGCTGAACCGTTAGCGCAAGCCCCATAACGAAGTATTTATGTAAGAGGCGGTGTGACCGAAAAGGTCACACCGCCTTTTGCTATTCATACGGCTATCAGTATGTAGAGCTATTATGTCACATAATTTTTTCTTGTCAAGAGGTTAGTGAAGGTATTTGTTTCGGTATTTCGTAAAAGTAAGCGGTGAGCCGAGGCTCACCGCTTTGATGTTTCCGTTGTATTATTCTTTAGAATAATCTCTTTTTCTTAATAAGTGTCCAAGCGAGCAGCGCGATGTTGCTTACGAGTGCAGTGCCGCCGACAGCGGTTGCAGCAATGACTGCGCCGTCCTTGCCGTCATCTCCCGCAGCTTTCACGCCTGTATCGGTATCGCCGATCCACCAGTTTCCGTTTTCACCGATGTAGGGAGTCTGACCGTCTTCACCGTCAGCGCCATCTTTTCCGTCAACGCCGTTTGTTCCGTTTGTGCCATCCTTACCGTCGACACCGTCCTTACCGTCCGTTCCGTTGGTGCCGTTGGTTACGGTGAAGGTATATGTAGTTCCGTCGGTAAGTGTAATGGTGTAGGTGTCTACGTTGCCGTCAGAGGAGGTCTTTTCGATCTTTGCAATACCAACACCGTTTTCACCCATGGCACCCGGATCACCCTTGTCGCCCTTGATACCGTTTGCATCAACGCCGGTATCGGCAGTACCGATCCACCAGTTGCCGTTTGTTCCGATATACGGAATATAACCCTTGGCGGCATCAA
>CAJGDZ010000041.1 GCA_904502055.1 uncultured Clostridia bacterium
ATGCGGAAAAGAGAGCGAGCTCTCTTTGTCCGCTTCGTGACTTGTGGCATACATGTTCTTCACGCTTTAGCGTGAAGAACCAAAATGACTCGAAAAACCTTTCTCGATATTGCTTTTGCAGACTTTATTGTGTGAAAAAGTATCTTTTTCCCAAAAGTTTTTGGGGGTCGTAGGGGGCTTTTTTCAAAAAGCCCCCTACACGTCTCCCCTCACCGATAAATCAAAATTTAAATGTTATTTTCAAAAATATGATAGCATATGGGGGCGAAAAAGTCAACTCCCAAAAAAGTTGTCGGGCGGGTTGTGGGTTTTCTGCGAATTTTTGACGGCGTTTTTGAGTACGCGTTGGGGTTTGGGGGGAAATACGCCGTGCCGGGACGTAGTTTGTCGAAGGGTTCTTGTTGACGATTTTCCAAAAAATGGTATAATCTCCTTACCGCCGCAAGCGAAGTGTGTCCGACTTCGGGCGGAAAAAGAATCGGGCGGATGCCCGAAAGGAGGAAATATGAAAACAAGGACGAAGAAAATTTTGTATGCGGTTCCCATGGTCGTGCTTTTGGTGCTCTGTGTATGCTTGATCCGTATGATTCCCGGTGACGGCGGAGGCGAGGAGCTTCCCGTTATGGGGACGCCGAGCGAGAGTGAGGGGGAGACAGAAGGGCAGCCTGCCGAGACTCAAACGGAAGAAACTGAACCCCCTGAGACAGAACCGATTGTTGATCTCTCCAGCAAAGGGCTTTTATACACAAGTCTCGGGAACGGTACGTGTTTGGTTAGTGGGATTGGAACTTGCACGGACAGTGTTGTAATTATCCCCGAAAAGAGTCCCGAGGGAGACACTATTGTTGGGATAGGGAGCTATGCCTTCCGGGGATGTATGCGACTTCGCGGAATCGAACTGACGCCGAACATTCGATCCATTGGCGCCTATGCCTTTTATGGATCATCCATTGAGGCTGTTTTTGTACCGGCGGAGACAACAAACATAGGTGAATACGCCTTTTGCGGCTGCTATTCGCTCAGATCCATTGTGGTGTCTCCCGACAATCCCAATTATGCGGATGAGAGCGGTGTGTTGACAAGTAAGTCGGGAGATGTCATTCTGGCCTATCCCGCAGGACGCGGAGACAACTTTTACAGCATTTCTTCCAAGGTGCGTGAGATCCGGACCATGGCCTTTTACAACTGCCACGCCATCAAGCTGATCCACTATGCGGGCGGTCTTTCGGCCTTTCGACAGATTCTCATCGGTGCGGGCAATGAGGCGCTTGAGAGCGCGGTGATCACCTATTCCAGCACCGCCGACCTGTTTACCGAGGGCGGCGTTATGGGGGAGGCCGGTGTGGAATCGGAAAAGTGAGACTTTATGCTCCGTTCGATTGACAAATGCCGAAAAATGTGCTAAAATGATAAAAAGAATCAGTACGAACGGAGCGTAAGATATGGCGATCGACGTAAAGCAGATCAGCACCGCGGCTCTGGCGTATCTCGGCGACAGCGTGTTTGAGCTTCTGGTAAGGCAGATGCTGGTGGAGAAGGGGATCTCCGACTCCAGGCATCTGAACACCGAGGCGCTGAAATACGTAACGGCGAGCGCGCAGGCGGCGGCGGTAAGACGCATTCTTGCCGCACTCACCGAGGAGGAGAATGCGGTCTACCACAGAGGCAGAAACATCGGACACACCAACGTCCCCAAGCGCGCAACGGTGATGGAATACCGTATGGCAACGGGCCTTGAGGCGCTGTTTGGCTACCTGCATTTTACGGGGCGCACCGAGCGTACGCAAGAGTTGTTTGATTTCGCATTCAGAACAGGAGAAGAGAACGATGAACAATCCCAAGGTTAAAATTACGGTAAAGAATTTCGGTACGATGATCGCGGAGCTGTATCCCGACAGGGCGCCCCGTACGGTGGAGAATTTCGTGGGACTTGTGGAGAAGGGCTTTTATAACGGTCTTATCTTCCACCGTGTGATCCCCGGCTTTATGATCCAGGGCGGCGGCTTTGACACCGACTACCGGCAGAAGGAAGCGGCAAGCATTCGCGGCGAATTCGCCGCCAACGGCTTTACGCAGAACACGCTGAAGCACACGCGCGGCGTGCTTTCGATGGCGCGCACCATGGTGCCCGATTCGGCGTCCTCGCAGTTTTTCCTGATGCATATGGATTCGCCGCACCTTGATGCGCAGTATGCCGCGTTCGGCAAGGTTACCCAGGGCGAGGAGGTCATCGACGCCATTGCTAACGTCAGAACCACCACCAAGATGCACTACTACCAGGACTGGCCGGTAGAGGACGTGGTGATCGAGAGCATGGAGATGCTCCATGAGTAAGATCGCGTGGAAGGGCGGAACGCTTCTGGCGCCCGTGCCTGCCGTGATGGTGAGCTGTGGCGACATGGAGAAGTCCAATGTCTTTACGGTGGCCTGGACGGGCATCATCAACAGCACGCCTCCCAAGACCTACATTTCGGTGCGTCCCTCGCGCCACTCCTATTCGATGATCAAGGAGAGCGGGGAATTCGTCATCAATCTGACGCCCGAGGCGCTGGTTCGCGCCTGCGATTCCTGCGGCGTTCTTACGGGGGCGAAGGTAGATAAATTCGCCAAGTTCAAGCTGACCAAAGAGGAGGGGCAGGAGGTAAAGGCGCCGCTGATCGGTGAATCGCCTCTTTGTCTGGAGTGCCGCGTGACCGACATCGTGCCGCTTGGCACTCACGATATGTTTATTGCCGACATTGTGGCGGTGGACATTGAGGAGAGCCTTGTGGATGCGGACGGAAAGCTGCACTTGGAGAAGGCAAAGCTCACGGCGTACGCGCACGGCGACTATTTTGCTCTTGGCAAAAAGCTCGGCTCATTTGGCTACTCGGTGCGTAAAAAGCGCACGCCCAAAAAGAAATAAGAAAAAAGAAGGTGTGGAAAGCACCTTCTTTTTTGCGCCTTGCGGCGCGGTTTTATTTTAATTTCCGATAATCCTTGGGGGTATAACCCGAATATTCTTTGAATTTGCGCGTAAAGTAAGAGCTGTTTTCAAAGCCGCAGGCGGCGCAGATCTCGCCTATGCTGAGCTCACCCAAAAGCAGCAGCTTACTGGCCTTTTCACAGCGCAAGCCGTTGAGATATGCCACAAAGGAAAAGCCGGTGATCCGGCGGAACTCGCGCGCAAAATAGTATTTACTCAGACCGACAGACGAGGCGATCTCGTCAAGCGTGATCCTTCGTTCGCACTCGGCGCTTATAGTGCCGATCGCTTTCTTTATACAAGCAAGAACATGGGTGTCCTCTCGGGGGAGCTTGCTGTAAACGGCGTGACGGTCACAAAGTGCCAGACAGATCCGGAGCGCAAGGCTTCGGAGATATTGCACGCGCATCGGTACGGTGTCGGAGTCGGTGTACCAATATTTTTTGAATTCCTTGATCCATTCTTCGATTTCCCCATCAACGATCGGAGCCTCAAAAAGGAACCGGTTACTGTCAAAAAAGTTGGACAGGAAAAAGCTTCGGTCTACAATCAGATAGCAATATATCATTTCGTGATCGGACACGGACATACTGTGAAGCCGCCCCGAGCTTATGGGAACGATGTCTCCCGCAGAGACCGGTATCGGCTTATCGTCGATCGAAACAAATCCGCTTCCGCTTTCCACGTAAACGATCTCTATATTTTCGTGCCAGTTTCTGTTTCCTCCCCACAGGCGGAATCGGGGAGGGTGTAAATGCTCGGTGCCAAAGAGAAACGGCAGGCGCGGATTTGACATGGAATGCTTTTCAAATGCTTTCATAAGCCCTCCGATGGCAAGATTGTGTTAAAAATAGGCAATTTTTTTCCTTGACATGCTTCCTTTTTTATTATACAATAAAAAATGGAAAAAAGCAATATTTTTCAATGAAAAAGGAGAGGGCAAAACCGCTCCTTTTGACAGAATGGCCGGGAGCGATGCCTTGACAAAGAGCGAGGCCATATCTGACAAGCGTCGTGGAGTATTCTATCTGGTTATATTTGTGATGAAATAAAAAGTAGAAAATGCAATGAAAATAGTAAAAAATGCACTTCCAGTCATATTTTTGTTATGATACAATAGAAAAAAGCATATTATGATGAGACTCATAAATTTCACACAAGAAAGGAACCTGTATGAAAAACAAGAGATTTTTCTCGCTGTTGTCGGCATTTTTGGCGACGGTGATGCTGCTTGGCGCACTGCCGCTCGGCGTATTTGCCTATGAAATGCCCAAGGGCAACAGCACGCCCAACTACACGGAGCACCGTGGAGATGAGGGTATGTTCGAGGATTCGAACGGCGTTATGGTCTATTACGGCATTGAGGACTATTACAAGACCAGCCGTAAGGACGTAAAGCTTTCCACCGAATACAAGACGGTGGACGATTCAAAAAGTGCGTCGAACACTTCCGTAGTCGCGTACTATGACGAATGCCCCTACCTTTACGCTGACTACGCGATCTACTTCGACGAGTCGATCGAGGGCACGACCTACAAGGTGCGCTACGGCCTTTCGATGGAGGACGGTGTGTATTACACCGATCCCGCCACGAGGGAGATCGTGAAGGGCAACGTTTCGCCCATCGAGCTCACGGCAAGCAACAGTAACACCCAAAACCCCGACTACAATGCGGGCTACACGATGGTGAAGGGCGAGAATGACGAGCTTCTTTATACCACTCGCCACCAGAACGATAAGGCCATCATCTTCTATATCATCAATCACCGCGCGAGTGATCGCATTGGTATGGAGGACGATGTTTCGATCCTCTCGGATTACATCGCGCAGGGCTACGTAGTTGTGACGGTCGACTTCAAGTCGGACAAGCAGGCGGTAACGCCCTTTGTTGAGAACGCGCTGGTCTCGCTTCGTGCGATGTTTGACCAGTACGCTTCCGATGCGGCTATCAAGGAGCTGGGGCTTGTGACCAACACCAACAACATCTTCTTCCTGCCCGAGGGCTGCCGCATCGAGCGTGACGTTTGGTTCTGGGACCCCTCGATTTACGGTGTGATCGGAAGCATGGAGCGCTTCCGCCAGAATTGGAACGAGATGATCTCGAGCGAGGCCGCCGTCAACGCGGCAGACCCCACAAAGTACGATACGCTGAACATCGGCTCGGTGGATAGCGTGGAGGAATTGATCTCCACCGTTACCAAGAAGGACGGTACTCCCATCGAATATAAGCAGACGATGGATATCATTTATCCCTCTCAGCCGAAGGACGGCTACGAGGCGCCTCTCTACATTCAGGAAGCTACGCTTCCGAACCGCGAGCAGAACGTGCTTCAGGCATATACCCGCGTTTCCTTCGCCTCGATGGCACTCAACGGCTACGCCTGCGTACAGTACGACCACTCGTTCTGGCCCTTCCTTTACCGCGACGACTATGAGTTTGCGAACAGTGGGTCGCACTACGGACTTTCGAACAGCTCGGCGCATATGGCGCGTGCGGCCGTTCGTTGCGCAAGATCGCTTGCCGATGAACTGGGCTACAGCTCGGTCTACGCCGGTGCGGCCGGTATCTCGAAGGCAACCGTAGGTATTGCCATCCTTTCGATCAAAAACAACAAGCAGATCCCGCAGACTGCGGTCAAAGCCTTTGGCGTAACGTACAGCAATATTGCTTATGAGGGCGACATTTATAAGGAAGGCGTTGCCGACAAGGATAAGGGTAAGATTCCTTCAGGGGCGACCTATGACCCCAACTGCGAGCTTGCCATCGTTCAGCCCTTCATGTACTACGATGCGGCCTGCACCGAAGAGATCAGCTCGGATTGTACCGTGGCCTACAACTCCTCGGGCGGCGGCGTACAGCAGCTCTTTGGAGAATACGCAAAATATGAAAAAGTGCCGATGGTTCTTTCCTGCGGTACGCGCGACGACTATAGATGTTATGACTATTGGGAGGAAGAGGTGGCTTGGTTTGACACCGCCGCGCTCAACTCCTTCCTGCCCATGGTTCAGTTGGACCAAGGACACACCTATCCCGTTGGCTACGATAACGAGCACGGCTACTACCGTACCAACGCGATGCTCAAGTTCTTCGACATCTATCTGAAGCCCGACGCACAGCGTGCGCCTGAGGTGCTTTGGGTGACGCCGCTTGACGGCGCGAACGGCGTGCCCGTTTCGGGCGAGTGGAAGATCGGCCCGTATACGCCTTTCAAGTGGGAGGTTGACTCCTACTACTACGATCAGTCGATTCAGATCCGCTTTGTGGACTCGGTGGATCCCGCGTCGGTAAACACCGGAGTTAAGGTGACCGATGCGAGTGGCCGCGTGGTCGACGGTACGTGGGTGGCATCGCAGAAGAATGCGCTTTCTACCTTCGAGTGTGATGCGCTTGAGCCGGCCACCGCGTATACCATCCATATTACGAGGGACGTAAAGGGTGAAAACGGCGTGGCGCTTGCCGAGAGCCGTGAGGTCTCCTTCACGACCGAGGGCATCTATCTTGTGGACTCGGCGGCTGACACCTACGTTTCGGCGTATGCACCCGATAAGGCATTCGGTGATGCCGATGTGCTGAAGATCCGCGAGGGCTACACCACGCTCGTAAGCTTTGCCACCAAGAACGTGATCGACGCGAAGGAGGTACTCCTCTATGCCGACGTAGCAAACGATGCCAACCCTACCGCCGAGGTTTATGCACTTGCCAACACGCTTGTGGACGGCAATTTGACCTATGCCGGTCTGACCGCGCTTGATGCGTGGACGAATAAGACTCTGCTCGGCACCTATACGGTCGAGGGAGATCTGCTTGCCTTCGATTTTACCGCACTTGCCGACATGGAGCTTGGCGAGTATGTGACGCTGGCCTTCGTATCGGCAGACGGGCCGACGGACACCTTCAAATATTACAACGGCTTCGATGACTTTGATTTCACGAATCCCGTGACCAAGGAGGTCGACGGCACTACCTACACGGTGATTGCCGAGAACGGTCAGCTAACCGATGGCCGAAGTGCGGGCGGCAAGGAGTGGAATGTCAACACGCCTTCCTCGCCCTACGTTTGGTGCAGAACCGGCCCCACCTCGTTTGCCCACATTCGCAAGGTGAGCGAACTTACGACAACATACGGTGTTCCCGCCACCTCGCAGGCGCTTCATGTGAAGACCACCACGAACGGTTCGGCGCAGTACATCAAGTTCTTCAATACCACGACGAACGACGTTCTGACCGCAGAGGACGTGGGCAAGACCTTCCTTGTCTCCTTTGACATTTATCCCGAACAGGAGATCGAGATCGACGTAGGTTTTTCGATGCTGCTCGCGTGCGAGTCCCCCTACAACAACGTTACAAAGATCTACGGTGACATACACAAGCAGACCGTGGCCGCCGGCAAGTGGTCAACGGTGACCTGCGAGCTTACGATCACCGAGGAGCTTGTGGGCATTCAGGCAGGTCTTCTGACTGTGAAGCTTCAGTATCCCATGATGGATACCAACCCGAGCACCTTTTTTGACAATCTGTATGTGGAGGAGCTTCTTCACGTATATGATAATGACTTTAATACTCCCGTGAACGGTACGGCATTAAACAAGACGGTCGACGGTGTGACCTACAGCGTGGTTAATGCCGGCGGTAAGGTGACCGACGCGAGAGAGCTGGTGAACGGCGTTTACAACTGGGATGTTAACACGCCCTCCTCGCCTTATCTGTGGTGTCGCACCGGCGCAACCTCAGAGGCGTTCCTCCGTACGGTGGCTGAGCTGACGGCGGCCGGTGTGCCCTCCGATTCGCAGGCCTTCCGTGCGACAACGACCAAGAGCGGTACGTCTCAGATCATGAAGTTCTTCAACGTTACCACCGACAGTCTCCTGACCGAGGCCGACATCGGTAAGGTCTACCGCGCGACCTTTGACATCTACACGCCGGTGGACACGGCCATTGCCTCCGGTTTCTCGATGGTACTTCAGGTGGGCTCGAACGCCCCGGGTAAGATCTACGGCGAGAAGGTATGGACCTATATTCCCGCCAAAACCTGGACAACGGTGACTATGGATCTTCCGATGACGGCAGAGCTTGTGGCTCTTCAGGCAGGACTTTTGAGCATAGAGCTTCAGTATCCTGCGGCTGATTCGGTATACTATACGTATTTCGATAATCTTCGCGTGGAGGAGCTGATGCCTGCACTTACGGCTAAAAAGGGAGCGTTCTCGCTTGTTGTTACCAAACTCACTCCGGTCAACGAAAATATCACTGTAATGCTGGATGAGATTACCGAGCTTGCGACCTTTGCCGCGAGCGCAACCGTTCGCAACGAGAAGACCGGCAAAGTGGTCAAGGGCGAATGGACGGCGGTTGACGAGAGCGGCAAGAGCTTTGCCTTCGTAACGGACGGACTTGAGCCGACCTCGATCTACACCGTAAGCGTGGCAGATACTGTGATCCATAGAGTTCTCGTTGAGGGCGACTATGCGCTTCGTCCGTTGGTTGCCTCCTACGTTTCGAAGTCCGAGCCTGCCAAGAGCTTTGCTCTTGACGCGGGTGTGGCGCTCGATAGCGATAAGCTGGGCGTGGTCACTTTCTCGGCAAAGACGCTTATGAATGCCGATCTCGCGACGCTTTATCTTGATATCGATACCGAGCGAAATTCCTATCTGCGCGTGTACGTGCTGACCGATTATACGCCCGACGGCGCGCTGTGCTACAACGCCATTGCCGGCAAGCTGAACGACGAGGCACTTCTCGAGGCGCGCAACGTGGTCGACGGTAAGACGGCGATCGATCTTTCTCCGCTTGCGGATAAGATGCTGGGCGATAGTGTGACACTGGTCTTTGAGGCAGGCTATACCTTCTTCAATGATTTCGAGACACCTGCGGTGACCAAAAACACAACGCTTTCTCCCGGTCAGTCGGCACAGGTGCCCGGCAACGTGTCCTTTACGGATAGTTATATTTATGCTTCTCAGGGCACAAATTCGCAGGCACTTCTGATGCCTGCGGCAGGGAACGAGTCTCAGACGTTTCGTGCGACGACCTACGACGCCAACGGTGTGCAGTGGACGAAGTTTTACAATACGCTTAAGAGCGGTGAGACCCTGAATGTGGGCGATGTGGGAAGAAGCTACAGTGTAAGCCTTAAGATCCGCTCGGAGCACGTACAGGCTATGTACAACGAGGGCGGCGAGAGCGCTACCGTGATTTCCGTTCCGGTTGGTTATACCCATCGCAACAGCTCGCAGTTGACCTATAATCAGGCCAAATACAGCAGTACGAGTCGCGTGAACGAGGTCGGTGCGGAGGCAATTTCTCCGATTTCGATCGCTCTTGGCGGTACGGCGCAGAAGGTAGACTTCGCCGTGACGATCAACGAGGCAATGGCACAAATGCAGGGTGGTATGCTTACGTTCGCCCTTCCGACCGTGGGGGCACCGATCTATGCCGAGGACGGAACAACTGTACTTGAAAGGGCATTTATCTATACCTTCTATGATGACATTCTTGTGAAGGAGATCATCGACGAGGCTCATGCGCTTATGCTTGCCTCGGACAGCCTGATCCTTGTGACCGAGAACATGGGCGCTGTAGTGCTCACCGATGCGGATAAGCCCGTGAAGGATGCGGTTGAGGGCGAGGAAGAGATCCTGCCCAACCTTGATGCCACCGTGATCTCGTACCAGGTATCGAAGGGCGAGGACGGCGTGTTCGCACTTCGTGCGATCGCAGGTGTCGATTCGCTGAACTACAAGTACTTCGGCTATGAGGTAACGGTTACCACCGCTGAGGGAACGAAGATGCTTTCGGGCAAGGATACCCGCGTTTATACCGCGATCCTCGCCGGCGAGACCGAATACTCGGTGAAGGACAATTTCGGATACGAGTATGCGGCGTTTGCCACGGTGAAGAGCTTGGCTCTTGACACCGCGGCCGAGATCCTCGTTCGTGCCTACGTGGTAACGCAGGACGGAGAGACACTGTACGGCAGAGATGCAACGCTGGTTTACAGCGGCGCACGTGACGCTGACGGATATCCCGTTGTTTCTGTCAAAGCAGAATGATTTTATAAGAAAAACGGCTTTCTCTTCGGAGAAAGCCGTTTTTGTATGCAATGAATGGGATGAATTACTTTTCTACAACGGGAAGCTCGATGACGTCCTTCGGAGTGCGGGTCTTGTAAGCACCGCCCGTAAAGTCGGGTACCTCGACCACGGCACCGCCCATAGCCAGAGACTTCTCGGACAGATAGGTGATGGCCATCCACGCTGCCGCATCGTATACGTCGATGGGCATTTCCTTGCCGTCGCGGAGCGCGTTCACGAAGTTTAAGAACTCAAAGTAGTCCATACCGCCGTGACCCTTCTGCTTCTGCTCCTCGGTGATGTTGCGCCAGAAGTCGGGCAGATATTTGTCATAGTATTGAGGCGCATTGTTGAAGTACCATTCGGCACCCTTTATAATGTCGAAGGTCTCCTTGTCACCGTCGCGGAATACGGAGTTGGAGTCCTGATTGTAACGTCCCTTGGTGCCGCAAACGGTAAGCTCGCGGGAGTATGTACGGGGCAGGGTGGTATCCAGACGAAGGCTGATCAGCTCGCCGTTCTCGCAGGTGATCAGCGTTTCCACAACGTCACCCTGCGCAAACTCGCGATCCTTCAGGTACTCAAGTTCGGGCTTGTCCTGCACGTAGGCGTGAAGGCCCAGCGCCTTGCTGGAGCGGGAAACCAGAGAGACCATGCGGTTGCCGCGGTTGATGTTGAGAAGGCGGCAGATGGGGCCCAGCTCGTGGGTGGGATAATTCTCGCAGTTGCGCGTGGAGTAGTGCTTCAGGCGGTAATGACGGTTGATGTCGCCGTATGCCACCTCCTTGCGGAGATCGTGTCCGTAAGCGCCGTGGCAATAGACAACGTCGCCGAAGATGCCGTTTCGGGCCAGCGAGAGCGCAAACAGCTCGTCGCGGTTGAAGCAGCAGTTTTCCATAAACATAAAGGGAACGCGGGTCTTCTCCCAGGTCTCAACCAGCGAGCGGCACTCCTCCTCACTGTGAGCGCCACCGACCTCCATAGCTACGGCAACGCCGTGCTCCATTGCCATCACGGCAACCTCGGTGTGTGACTCCCAGCTGGTGGCCACGTATGCCACGTCGGGCTTGAGTGCCTCGACCATAGCGGTGGAGTCGGTATATACTTCGGGGCGGAATCCGGTTTTCTCTTCCACGATGCCCGCCAGCTTTTCGGCCTTGTCCTTATAGGGATCGCTGATGCCAACGATGCGAACGTCATCCAGACCGCAGAGCACACCCTTGGTCACGCCTTCACCGCGTTGACCGGCACCGCAAACTACAAAATTCAACTGTTTCATATCCAAAACCTCCAAAAATATCGGTCATTTTCTTTATTATAGCACAATTTGGAAAAAAAGTATAGGGTTTTTAGCCATTTCTGTCTTAGATTTTGGTTCTTTTTTATTTGTAAATTGAAGTTTAACGGTCCGGCTACGCTTGAACGAAGGTGGCGTGCAAACTAAGCCTCCCTCCGAGAGGGAGGGGGACCGCCTGTGGCGGTGGAAGGAGCCTGCGCGACTTCATTGTGCTTGCAGACTCTACTGCTGCGCGGGCTCCCTCAGTCGCCTAC
>CAJGDZ010000042.1 GCA_904502055.1 uncultured Clostridia bacterium
ATAATATAAAATGTTCTCGCGGGAGTGGCGGAACTGGCAGACGCGCACGTTTGAGGGGCGTGTGGTTTTCACCGTACGGGTTCAATTCCCGTTTCCCGCACCAAAGCATCCTGCACCTTGTGCAGGATGCTTTATTTTTCATTGGGGAGAAATCTATGAGGCTTACCGTTACACCGAAACGAAGAAATGAATACGTGACCACCTACCGTTATCGACAAATGGACGAAACAAGCGGCATCTGTGCCTCCACGGCGCTGATCTGCATTCGCAGTACACGTTTTGGCAGCGGCTTTGTCCCTACAATGACGGTGGCAGATGTCCAAACACTCCCCGAATACCGAAACCGCGGCCTTGTGCGTGAAATGCTGGAAACAGCACACCAAAAAGCGCGTGAATACGGCGCTCTCATCGCACTTCTTCACCCCTTTTCCTTTGATTTTTACCGAAAGTTCGGGTATGAACGGGTTTCGAATACCGTAAGTGCCACGCTTCCCATTTCAGCATTGAATATTTTTACCGCGCGCGCTTCACTTGTACCGCTCGAGGAAAAATATCACGGGGATCTCCTCGCGCATTTCCGTGCTTTTTCGCAAAATCGAAATCTGATGTTTGATCGATATAACATTGCCTCCTTTTTAAAGAAAAAGGAAGAAACGCTCATTTTTGTTTATCGTGAAACACTCCTAGGCTATATTTCGATAAAAAAAGACATCGAACAAAAAAGTATAACCGTAACCGAAATGGCATTTTCAGACACAGATGCCCTCACCACCCTCCTTGCCCATTTGAAAAGCTATTCCAATGAGTTTGATACCGTTTGCTTTGCTGACATTGAGCCCATTCCCGAGCTGTATTCCCTTTTTGATGGTTTGGATGTAAAATATGAGTCACGCGGTGATCTTGCGGCAAGAATTCTGGATACCGAGGGGCTGCTCCGTGCCATAGAATATCCTGTGGAGCGCGGCGAATTTACGCTTCGTGTCATCGATATGCTTCCATGCGTGGCGGGTGTGTTCAAGGTGATCTATGAAAACAAAAAAGCCACCGTGGAGCGACTTTCCGACTGTGTGGTGGCAGATGTAACGGCAAGCGCTCCGGCTCTACTGCGCCGTATCTACGGCTGTGACGAAAGCCGAGAGGGCTTTATCCTGCACGGGGATGCCTCAGACTTTTTGCGTGCTTTTCCTAAGAGGATCAACGGCCTGTTTGAGCATTTTTAAAAAGGACATCCCAACGGCATATCCCAAAAGAGGTATGCCGTTTTTATTTTTTTCATTTGTCCCCAAAGAAAATGCTTGGTCGGAAATAAATTTTCAGAAATGATAAAAAGGTATTTACAAGTATTAAAAACTGTGATATAATAATTCTGCCAAACAAATTTAATAGTAGAATTATCGGTATCTTTTTTCTTTATGGAATAATTATACCCTTTTTCGCCATAATCATTTTTAGAAATCGGTAAAATCGCAACCCCTTTTAAATGATTATGGTGAAGATGCTATAATTCTATTTAAATTTGTTTGGCGACAATTGGGGTTTGCGTTTTTCGGTGCGCCGACCCTGGTTGGCGCGCTTTTTATTTTTACTTACAAAGGAGTTTTATCAAAATGCAAAACAAAAATCTTGTTCGCTTCCTTCTTACCTTTTTCCTTGGCTTTATCGGAAGCATCATCATCAACCATTCGGAGCTGAAGCCTGAGGGCTACACTTGCAGAACACTTGCTTACATTTTCCTTACCGCAATTACGCTTGGAATTTATGGCCTTGTAGCGTCGATATGCAACCTTCCCTTTGATCCTTCCAAGGGCAAGGTCATCGGTTACAAGAAGGACTAAGTACGCTCTTTTCGGATATGCTGTAGACCGAAATATCGGCATATCAGCATTCAGGGGCTGAGTCATTGACTCAGCCCCTGAATGCTTTTATATTGTCATTTTCCGAGCAATGTCGAGCGCGCGATCCTTATCCGGCTTTACCACCTCACGGTCATAAGTCATAATACCGTTGATCTCCTCCTCGACGTCGGAGATCTGTGTATAAATGGTAGCGCAAAGCCCCTTTTCAATGAGGGGGATGACCTCGGTCTCGTAAAGTCTTGCAAAATCCTCGTTGTATTGCTCAAGCGTTTTGCAATTGCGGTAGCCGTAGGATTTCTTTTCATCGAAAAGATGGTCCTTCACGGCATAACAATACCCGCCAAATTCCGAAACGATGATCGGTCTTTTTGCCTTTTTCGGAAACTTTATTTTCTTGAAATAGACGTGTAGGCTCTCCACGTCGCTTTCCGTTTGCCAAAACCAGCCCGACGTGGCGTCCACAAAGCGACCGTTGTCCCAGCTTTTAACCAGCGCATAAAGGCGGTCAGCCTCAAACTGTCCCCAGCCCTCATTGAAGACCGTCCAAAGACAGATCGAGGGGTGGTTATACAGATGTTCAACCGTTTCCTTGCTATGTGACACAAAGATCTCCTTTGCCTTTTCGGTGCGCTTCAGATGCTTATCATTCAAGCGCTTCCATCCCACCGTCGGCAAGGCGGTGTCTCGGACAAAGGAATAATCGGAGTTATTCACAAAGTCCTGAAAAACGATCATACCCAGGCGATCACAATCGAAATAAAAGCATTCCGGCTCGATCTTTATGTGCTTGCGAAGTGTGTTAAAGCCAAGCGATTTTGCGGTTTCAATATCCTTTGTGTATCCGTCCGGCGTTTTGGGCAGGAAAATGCCGTCTGCAAAATACCCTTGGTCAAGAAGTCCGTGGAAGAAATACGGGCGGCCGTTGAGGCAAAGGCGGCAGATGCCGCTTACGGTCTTGGTTTCCAACGTGCGGAGTGCAAAATAGGTCTCGACCGAATCCTTATCCGCCGTGATCTTGAGGCGATAAAGATACGGTGTTTCGGGTGTCCAGAGCTTTTTCTTCTGAGGAATGACCGTAACGGTATTCCCTTCGATGCGAACCTCGCCCTCGTCTCCCAAAAGCTCTGCTATAAGATGCTGCGCCTCAGTATCCACGGTAACGGTTGCGCTCTCAAGTGTTACATCGGTTTTCAGAGAGCGGATATATTCCTTTGGCACCACCTCAAGCCACACGGTTTGCCAGATACCGCTGGTCGGCGTGTACCACATACCGCCGCGGTCAATTCTCTGCTTTCCGTACGGATAATCGTGGTCGAGCGTATCGATCACCTTGACAACAAGCTCGTTTTGCTCAGTTGTCCACTCGGTGATATCCACCGAAAACGGAAGATAGCCGCCCGCATGCTCAAACACCTTGTTTTCGTTTATATAAATTTCCGCGTGATTGTCCACCGCTCCGAAATGAAGCAGAAGTCTGTCGCCGTCCTTAAGCGTGGGAGCGACAAAACAGCGGCGGTAAAAAAGCACGTCCTCCCTACCGATCTCCCCCTCATATCCCGAAAGTGAGGACTGGGGCGGATACGGCACGAGAATTTTGGCATCGTATTTCTCCGGTGCACCTTCCTCATTACCCACAGCAAAGTCCCACTCTCCGTTGAGACATACAAAGGAATCGCGCTTCATTTGCGGACGGGGATATAGATTCCACGGAATGCTCATTGGCTTTTCTCCTTTTTTATAAGTCGCGCAATAGGGATAAGAACAGGCAGGATCACAAGTGCTGCCACAAGTGCCGCCACAAAAATATTTTGGTTGGGAATAAAGGCCTCGGTGCCGTCTGAGCCGATCACCTTTTGCGCATTAGCCAGCACCTTTTGTCCGATAAACGGGCCGATGATTCCGGGAATGAGTACCTGACCGACAATGCGAAGTCCCTGAAACCTTCCCGCCTTATTCTCGGGCGTATACTCGCGGATCAGCGCACCGAATACCGCCATTCCGCACAGATAACCACACATCATAAGCAAGGATGCCGCAAAGACGAGTGCGGTATTCGTAAAGAAGCAGAACAACAGATATCCGACACCGAGCGCCGCAAGCGCAGGAAGAACGGTTTTGAGAAAGCCGAATTTGTCATACAGACGACCGTAAAAGAGGGTCGCCACAGCAGCAAGAATCACAGCCGGTGCCATAATAAAAACGTAATTGTCCAGCCTCAGCGCCTCGGTATAATACAAAATAAGGTACGGCATAAAGATCTGGATCGAAATGCCGAAAACGGCAAATGCGCCGAGCGAAACGTAAAGCGTTTTGTTGTCCTTGATGACCGACGGACGAAAGCCGTAAAAAATGTTGGCAAAATAGTTTTCACCACCTGCAGTGTCCAGCCTCGGCTCCTTGATGATAAAAAATCCAAGAACACCGATCAGGAGAACAACCGCGCCCATAATGCCAAAGAAAACCGACCAGGCACGAGGATCGGAATTGTCCATTCCGAGCGTGCTTCCAAAAACAACGAGAATCGCCAGAAGCGGCATCATTGCATTGATTCCCTCCGCCGCACCGCGGTTGGTTTGGTCAGTTGAGTCTGTCAACCACGCGTTGAAGCAAGCGTCGTTCGCCGATGAACCGAAGAAGGTCATCACACAATCGAGCACGATCACAAAGGTAATGCCGACCGAAGCGGCCGAGGCCGCGGCAGGTATTACCGAGGAAATAACATCCACCCGAAGGAGTGCAAAAGCCGCAATGGAGATACCCCAAAGAATATATCCGCCCGAAATAAAGATTTTCCGCTTGCCAAGCTTATCCGAAAGCGCACCGATCAAAAGCGTGGTCACCGTGGCGGCAACGGCGCTGGCCGTGACCATAGCCGCAATGTCCGAGGGGGACGCTGCAAACATCTTATAGATAAAGACGTTGAAATACATATTCTCGATCACCCACGCTACCTGCCCGACAAGCGAAAAGACGGTAAGCGCGAGCCAGAATTTTCTGCCAAGCTTATTCATAAAAACCTCTTTACACACGAAATTTTATTTATTTTATTATAGCATAATTCCGCCCGTTTGGCAAGGCTTAAGAACCATAAACTAAAACAAGAAAATGCAACATCGACTTCGTTTAATTTGACGCGAATTTTTGTCCGGCATAATAAAAAACGGGGAACATTATGCTCCCCGCTTTTTCGGTTAAAAGCTACGGTAAAGATTTTCAGCGTGAATGGTGTGAATGCCATTCTCGGTCAAATGCTTCTCCGCATCCTCAAGATTCTCGGTCTTGATGACCACGATAGCCTTATTGTCCTTCTGTCCGACAAAGGCATACATATATTCAACCGAATGATTCCCCGTGTCCAAAACACGAAGAATTGCCGAAAGAGCACCGGGCGTATCGTTCATTTCTACCGCCAAAACCTCGGAGGTCTTGGAGATAACACCCTCATCGCGAAGCACGCGCTGGGCAAGTTCGGGTTGGCTGGCAATGATGCGCAAAACACCGAAATCGGTGGTATCTGCAAGAGAAAGCGCACAAATATCCACGCCGTTCTTGGAAAGTGCATCCAAAATATCAGCAAGCCTTCCCTGCTTATTTTCCACAAATATCGAAAGCTGTTTTACAAACATATCCCTTCCTCCTTACAGTTTGCGCTTGTCGATCACACGCTTGGCCTTGCCTTCGCTTCGGGCGATCGACTTGGGGTTGACAAGGTGTACCTTCGCACCGATTCCAAGCATCGAGCGAAGCTGCTCGGTCAGATCCTTTTCAATACGTTCAATGGACTTGACGTCATCGGCAAACAGCGTTTCGCTCATCTCGACCATAACGTCAAAGGTATCGTTGTTGTTGACACGGTCAACCACGATCTGATAGTTGGGCGTGATGCCGGCATCGGTACCGAACTTGATCAGCACCTCCTCGACCTGAGACGGGAAAACGTTAACGCCGCGGATGATCAGCATATCATCGCTTCGGCCCGTGGGCTTAGCCATACGAATGTGGGTTCTTCCGCACTTGCACGGCTCGGCGTTAAGCGAGCAGATATCGCGCGTACGGTAACGGATCAGCGGGAAGCCCTCCTTGGTAATGGTGGTAAACACAAGCTCACCCTTCTCGCCGTACGGAAGCACCTCCAGCGTTTCGGGGTCGATGATCTCGGGAATGAACATATCCTCCCAAACGTGCATACCGCACTGATACTCGCACTCACCGCTAACACCGGGACCCATGATCTCGGAAAGTCCGTATATGTCATAGGCCTTAAGACCAAGCTTTTCCTCGATGGCGTGTCGCATATCCTCGGTCCAAGGCTCGGCGCCGAAAACGCCGACTCTGAGCGAAAGCTGATCCTTAACGCCCATTTCCTCCACCGTTTCGCCAAGATACAACGCGTACGAAGGTGTGCAGAACAAGACTGTAGAGCCAAAATCGATCATAGTCTGAATCTGCATCTGGGTGTTACCTGCCGAGGTGGGGATAACGGTTGCGCCGATCTTTTCGGCACCGCCGTGAGCACCGAGACCGCCGGTAAACAAACCGTATCCGTAGGAGACCTGAGCAAAAGAGTCCTTACCCTCACCAATGGCGACCAGCATTCTCGCTACGCCGTTTGCCCAGTCATCCAGGTCCTTGCGAGTATATCCAACAACGATCTTCTTGCCGGTCGTACCCGAGGACGCGTGCACGCGTACGATGTTTTCCATCGGCTCGGCAAAGAGTCCGTAGGGATAATAGTCACGCAGATCCTTCTTATATGAAAACGGAAGCTTACTAAGGTCCTCTACCCCCTTGATGTCCGACGGCTTCAGGCCCTTTTCATCCATTCTCTTGCGAAAGAGCTCCACGTTTTCATACATGCGATTTACCTGCCAGCAAAGGCGTTCGCTCTGAAGCTTGCGAAGCTCCTCGCGCGGCATACATTCGATTTCTTGTTGATAAAACGCCATTCTCTCACCCCTCGATTATTTGTGGTTATAGCCCAGATCAAATGCCGCAAGGTTTACGTCAAGAAACTTTGCGGGAACGGTCGTGCGAATGGTCTCAACCCACTTTTCGTACGCAATGTCCGTATTCTTAGCCATAAGTCCGATCAGAACCACATTTACCGCCTTGCTGTTTCCTGCCTCCATCGCCAGCGAGAGAGCATCCACGCACGTAACGTCGATATTCTCCTTCAACTTATCGGCGATGTTTTCCGGATACTTGGCCGCACCGGTAATGACAGGCATCGGGGCGATCTCCTGCGTATTGACAATCATTTTTCCGCCCTTCTTCAGGTACGGCATTGCGCGGTACGCCTCCAGCATCTCAAACGCCAGAATGATGTCCGCTTCTCCCTTATCAATAATGGGAGAATAAACCCTTTCACCGTATTTTACATACGTCACAACACTTCCGCCGCGCTGGCTCATACCGTGCACCTCGGATACCTTAACGTCATAGCCCTCGGTGATCACGGTATTTCCGAGAATTCGGCTGGCGAGAAGCGTTCCCTGTCCGCCAACACCGACGATCATAATATTCTTTGTCATCCTCACGCCCTCCTTAGTCCTTCTTTTCGATTGCGCCAAACGGGCAAACATTTACGCAAAGGCCGCAGCCGTTGCACTGATTTACGTCAATATGGATGCCGTTTTCAGTGCTGGTGATCGCGGGACATCCAAGCTTCATACAAAGCTTACAGTTGCGACACTTGTCGGTCACCTCACAGTGTCCCGAATACTTCACCGTCTTAAGAAGCGCGCAAGGACGCTGAGCAATGATAACCGAAGGTGCCTCGCGCTCGGTTTCCTCACGGACGACCTTTTCAAAATTCTTCACGTCAAACGGATCGGCAATCACAACGTGCTCAATGCCAACCGCACGGCAAAGCGCCAGAAGATCCACCTGCTTTGTGGGCTCCTTACGAATGGTAAGACCCGTGGTCGGGTTATCCTGGTGTCCGGTCATACCCGTGATCGAGTTATCCAGAATGATCACCGTGTTATTTCCCTTATTGTAAACGATATCGATCAGTCCCGTGATGCCCGAATGCATAAAGGTGGAATCACCGATAACGGAAACCAGCTTCTTGTTGAACTCAGCACCGCGTGCCTTGGCCATACCGAGCGCCGCACTTACCGAAGCACCCATGCAAATGGTGGTGTCCACACTGGCAAGCGGAGCAACCGCACCAAGCGTATAACAACCAATATCGCCGCTGACAACAAGGCCGAGCTTCTTAAGAACATAGAAGGTCGCTCTGTGAGGACAGCCCGCACACATAACCGGAGGACGGACAGGAATTGTCTCAGAAGAAACAGAATATTCTTTTTCATCCTCGTTCAAAATGGCTTTTGCAATCATAGCGGGCGTATATTCGCCGAGAAGCGTGAATATTTCCTTGCCGATTACGGGAATGCCGATCACGCGGCAATGCTCCTCGATAAAGGGATCGGTCTCCTCAACAACATAGATCTTTTTGCAGTTCTCGGCAAACTTGCGGATCTTATCGGTAGGCATCGGGTATGCCATGCCCAGCTTCAGGAAATTGACCTTATCGCCAAGGGCCTCCTTAGCATACATATACGAAATGCCCGATGTGATCACACCGATCTCCGAGCCGTTGTCCTCAATGGTATTGAGGTCAGTGGTTTCAGCATATGTAGCCAGATCGCACATTCTCTTTTCCACGTCTACGTGTCTCTTGATGGCATTGGCCGGCATCATTACGTATTTACCGATGTTCCTTTCGTAGGGCTTGAGCTCATCGTTGGCTCTCTCGCCGATCTCCACAAGGCTCTGCGAGTGAGATACGCGTGTGGAAAGACGGACAAACACAGGCGTATCGAATTTCTCCGAGATCTCATAAGCCATCTTAGTGAAATTCAGGCACTCGGAGGAATCCGAGGGCTCCAGCATCGGGATCTTGGCCGCCTTGGCATAGTGGCGGGAATCCTGCTCATTCTGAGAGGAATGCATACCGGGGTCATCAGCCACACAGAACACAAGGCCGCCGTTTACACCGGTATAGCTTACGGTAAACACAGGATCTGCCATAACATTCAGACCGACGTGCTTCATACAAGACATACTTCTCGCGCCGCCGATCGACGCGCCGATCGCTACCTCTGCGGCCACCTTCTCGTTGGGGGCCCACTCGGCGTAGATCTCGTCATACTTTACAATGTTTTCGGTAATTTCCGTGCTGGGGGTACCGGGATACGAAGCAACAACGCGAACGCCCGCTTCATATGCGCCCTGTGCAACCGCAGCGTTTCCAAGCATTAATTTTTTCATATTGATTCCTTTCTCAAATCTCATTCTGCTTTGCCACAAGGCTACCGCCGCAGTAAATGGCGCGAAGCTTGGGCTTTTCTATCTTTCCGGTAGGATTTCTTGGGATGTCGGCAAAAATAATCTTTCTCGGTCTCTTATACCGCGGAAGCTCGGTACAGAAGTCGTTCAGTTCCGCTTCGCTGAGCGTCTCGCCCTCCTTGAGCTCCACAATGGCCGCTGCCGCTTCACCGAGACGCGCATCGGGAAGACCGATCACCGCGCAGTCCTTGATGGCAGGATGACGGCGAAGAAAGTTTTCAATCTGAACGGGATATAGATTTTCGCCGCCGGAAATGATGACATCCTTCTTTCGGTCGACCAGGTAGATAAAGCCATCCTCGTCCTCCGAAGCCATATCGCCCGTATACAGCCAGCCGTCGCGAAGCGACTCGGCCGTTGCCTTTTCATCCTTATAATAGCACAGCATAACGCCGTTGCCCTTTACGGCAAGCTCACCGACATCGCCGCGTGCGACCTCATTGCCGCTCTCGTCAACGATCTTGGTCTGCCAGCCGTAGCCTGCCTTTCCGATAGCGCCGACCTTATGTATGTTTTCCACGCCAAGGTGTACACAACCGGGGCCGATGGACTCACTCAGGCCGTAGTTGGTATCGTACTGGTGATTCGGAAAACGTTCCTTCCAACGCTTGATCAGGCTGGGCGGAACCGGCTGTGCGCCGATATGCATCAAGCGCCAGGCACTGAGATCGTAATGGGACATATCGATGCTTCCGTTATCGATCGCGTCAAGAATATCTTGCGCCCACGGCACAAGAAGCCACACAATGCTGCACTTTTCATCCGAAGCGGTTTTTATGATCCATTCCGGCTTTACTCCCTTAAGGATCACCGCGCGACCGCCGACCAAAAAGCTACCGAACCAATGCATCTTGGCTCCCGTATGATAAAACGGAGGGATGCAAAGGAAAACGTCATCCTTGGTTTGCGAGTGATGGTTCTGCTCGGTTTCCGCCGCGTGCGTCAGGCTCTTGTGTGCGTGAATGATCGCCTTGGGGAAGCCGGTGGTACCCGAGGAGAAGTAAATGGCGGCTTCGTCATCTTCGGTAAGCTCGATGCCGGGATTTTTTGCCGTACAATAGGTGACCAGCTTATCGTAGCTTTCCGCAAAGGTGGGACAGTCCTCTCCTACGTAGAAAAGGCTCTTTATCATCGGCATTCTGCCGCAGATCTCCTCTACGCGGCCGATGAATTCCGGTCCGAACACCATCATTGACGCATCTGCCAGCGTCACGCAATATTTGATCTCCTCCGCCGTATAGCGGTAGTTGAGCGGCACCGCAAGCGCGCCGGTGCGAAGAACACCGAAATAAATAGGAAGCCACTCCAGGCAATTCATCAAAAGAATAGCGATCTTATCTCCCTTTTTCACGCCTCTGGACAGAAGAAGATTGGCGAAGCGGTTTGCCTTTTGATCAAACTCCTTCCACGTCATCTCGCTTCGGAGTGAATCCACTGTTCCGCGTTCGATCAGTGAATAGTCCTTCCACGTGACTCGGTTTTTGGATCCGTCGTCATTCGGAATGACCTCCACCAGCGCAACGTCATCAGGAAATTCGGTTGCATTTTTCGTCAGTATGTCGGTAATCGGCATAATCTGTCTCCTTTACGGGTTTTAATAATTTATGTTTTAATCGATATCAGAATAAAAGATAAAACGTCCTCTGCATTCCGGAAAATACAGAGGACGAATAAATCCGTGTTACCACCTCAATTTACAGTAACCTCACAGCTACCGCCTTAGCGAGTACATACATACCCTGCGCGATCACGGGCGCACCCGTCACAGCCTACTCTAAGTGTTCGGTGTGAAGCTCACGAAATGTATTCGGGGTAAGTACCGTTCCGTTTTCCACCAGCCAACGGCTCTCTGTTTACGCGTATCTCAGCCCTACTTGCTTCCGGTCATAGCCTTTAAATTTTTAATTTGTAATATTATATCACAATATGGGGATTTTGTCAACCAAAAATTCAAACCGAATGATAAAGCTTCTTGACCTGATATCTCGGCTCACAAGTGATGTTGACCCCCAGCTTCTTAAAGGTCTTGGCATCGGTCTGCGCCAGAATGACCGAGGAATGCGCCTCACACCCGGCAAGCTTATTGAGCTGCTCCATTGCCGTTTTAGCCATCGGAGACATCACCGCACTGACCGCCAATGCAATCAGAACCTCATCGGTATGAAGACGCGGATTGTGGTTACCCAGATAGTCCACCTTAAGACGCTGAACAGGTACGATGACCGAGGGAGAGATCAGCTCGATCTCGTCATCAAT